>JBOGHU010000122.1:0-3280 GCA_050742255.1 Acidimicrobiales bacterium | reverse complement strand
TGCCGATCGGGCCCAGCTGCGCCGCCTGCTCGACCAGCTCCGCCGGAAGGGCTGAGATGGCTGTGGCGTTGATCGTCGCCGCCGGCCGTGGCCCGACCGGAGAACCGTTGGGGCCACGGCCGGCGGCGACGATCAACGCCACAGCCATCTCAGCCCTTCCGGCGGAGCTGGTCGAGCAGGCGGCGCAGCTGGGCCCGATCGGCAGCGCCGAGCGTCTCGACGAAGCTGGCCAACGCCGCCGGCCGGTCAGTGGCATGGTGGAGAACCCGCTCCATCAGGGCCGCGGCGTGTTCCTCGCGGCTGTGGACCGGGTGGTAGGCATGGGCTCGACCGTCGCGCTGGCGGTCGACCCGGCCCTTGCGGCAGAGCCGCACCAGGATCGTCAGGACCGTGTTGTACGCCAGGGGTCGCTGCGCCGCCAGCACGTCGTGGACCTCACCGGGGGTCACCCAGCCGCCCCGGTGCCACAGAACTTCCATGACCGCTGCCTCGAGCTGGCCGTCGGCCACTCGCTTCTGCTTCCCCACGACCATCCTCGGGTCGGCGTCCCACGACGCAGTGTAGGGGACTCCCTGTGCGATTGAAATCCGACACGATGTCGTTCTAGGCTGGACCGACTCACCAGCGCTTCAGGGGGAGCTCCAGCAGGCGGTGACCGCACGGGAGACGACACCAGAGGGCCCCGCCCGCCGCACCCCCGGCCAGGCGGAGCGACGCCGGCCGCCTCGGCGGAGCTGGCTGGCCCGCAACCGCCTCTGGGTGGTTCCGGTCGCGGTGGTGCTGCTGGGCATGGCGCTGTGGACGGTCACACGGCGGGGAGATGACTCCGGCGTCGCTGTCGGCGGCCTGACCGGCGCCGACTTCCACTCCCTCGCTGTCGACCCGGGTGATCCCCAGCGGGTCTTCGTCGGTGGCCACCAGGCGGCGTCAGTGACCACCGACGGCGGTCGCATTTGGAGCGAGATCACCTCGTTGCGCGATGCCGACGCCATGGCCTGGGCCTTCACCAGCGACGCCGTCTTCGTGAGCGGCCACCCGGGCCTGAGCCGTTCCACCGACGGCGGTCGCACCTTTGAGCGCGTCAACCAGGGGCTGCCCGACACCGACGTGCACGCCTTCGGCGGCACGGCCACGGTTCTGTACGGTGCCTCCCCGGCCGTCGGAGTGTTCGCATCGACGAGCGGCGTCGGAACCTGGCGGTCCCGCACGACCAGTGCGGGTCAGTCGTTCTTCGGCCGCATGGTGGTGGATCCGGCCGACGAACAGCACCTGTTCGCCGCCGACGCCCGGGCCGGCGTGGCCGAGACCTCCGACGGCGGTCGCTCCTGGCGTGCCCTCGACACGGGACTGTCCGCCGCCACATGGCTCAGCGCCACCGGTGGAGGACTGGGGGCCCTGGTGGCCTCTGGGCCGGCCGGGGGGGGCCCTGAGCCGCGACGGCGGTCGCTCCTGGCAGCCCCTCGACCTGCCCGAGGGCGCAACCCTGGTCGAGGCGGCACCAGGCGACGCCTCGCTGCTGCACGCAGGCCGCCACGGGGGGACGCGGGTGCACGTCTACGCCAGCAGGACGGAGGGGTGACCTGGGCGGCCAGATGAGCCGGGCGGTCCGGGCGCCACCTGGTGCCCGACGCCCACCGCTCTGCGGTCACCGGGCGTCGCTGGGCGACGTCAGGTGACCGGAGAGCGAGCTGGACTCAGCGGGCTGCCCCCCGCGGGGGCCGCCATCACCCAGGGTGGAACTCGGCGATGACGGGGGCGTGGTCGGAGGGCTGCCGACCCTTGCGGGCGTTGCGGTCGATCAGGACCCAGGACAGGCGGTCGGCCAGCGGGGAAGAGGCGTAGATAAGGTCGATCCGCATGCCCAGGTGCTTGTGGAAGGCACCGGCCCGGTAGTCCCACCAGGTGTAGAGGCCTCCCTCCTGGTGGCGCCGGCGCAACGCGTCGACCAGCCCCCAGGCTTCCAGCTCGGCGAGGGCCCGGCGCTCGTCCGGGCTGACGTGGGTACCGCCGTGGCAGGCGGCCGGGTCCCACACGTCACGGTCCTCGGGGGCCACGTTGAAGTCGCCGCAGACCACGACCGCCGATGTGGGGTCGGCGGCAGCGTCGAGGTGGCCGCGAAGCCGCCGCAACCAGTCCAGCTTGTGCCGGTACTCCTCATGGCCGACCGCCCGACCGTTGGGAGCGTACAGGGTGATCACGCGCACCTGGCCGCAGTTAGCGGTGAGGAGCCGGGCCTCTCCCCCCCGGCCTCCTCCGGCGCCCTCCACGAAGCCGTCGATGACCCCCTCGATGCCGACCCGGCTGAGGATGGCCACCCCGTTCCAGCGCCCCTGACCGTGGTGAACCGCCTCGTAGCCGAGGGACGCGAAGGCCAGGCCAGGGAAGGCGGAGTCGGCCATCTTGGTCTCCTGGAGGCACAGGACGTCGGGCGTGACGTCGGCCAGCCACTGCTCCACCCGGGGGAGCCGGGCCTTGAGGGAGTTGACGTTCCAGGTCGCCACCCGCACGGCGGGCAGCTACCGGGCGGGCGGCGTGGTGGAGGAGGCGGCGGAGCCCTTCTTCTTGGCCGAGGCCCCCTTCGTCGGCGCCTTCTTCCTGGCCGCCCCCTTCTTGGTGGTGGCCTTCTTGGCCGCCGTCTTCTTGGCCGGAGCCCCCTTCTTGGTGGTGGCCTTCTTGGCCGGCGCCCCCTTCTTGGCCGGCGCCCCCTTCTCGGTGGTGGCCTTCTTGGCCGTCGTCTTCTTGGCGGGCGCCGTCTTCTTGGCGCCCCCCCCCTTGCGCGCCGAGGCCCGGGCCGCGCTGGCCGCCTCCAGCTCGGGGTCCCCACTGGCCGCGGCCACCTCCTCGGCGGTCGGCGCGGCGCCGGCCTCGGCGATCTGTTCGAGGCCGGGGATGGCCAGGTCGATGCCCCGCCGGGGCGCGTCGATCCGCTGCACCACGAACTCCCGCACCTGGCCCTTGGAGACCACCTCCCGGGCCCGGCGGGGCGCCGGGTCGCCCATCAGGGCGAGGGCCAGGTAGCAGCGGACGTTGCCGATCCGGACGTAGGCGCCGTGGCTGGCGAACGCCTCCACCTCGCCGGTGACCGTGGCACCGGGCCCGTGCTCGGCGATGAACTCGATGAACGGCAGCGGCTCGTTGACCGGCTCGGGGGCCTCCCGACGATCGCCGGGTTGGCCCCGGGCCGCCTGCTGCCGCCCGCCCCCACGCCCGTCCTCGCTGGCCGGGGCCTCGCTCGACCGAGCCTTGGCCGGGGCCTCGCTCGACCGAGCCTTGGCCGGGG
>JBOGHU010000121.1:0-11589 GCA_050742255.1 Acidimicrobiales bacterium | reverse complement strand
TGTACGTGTCCGAGGCGCTGCTCAGGTCGACACGGAGGTGAGGTGGGTGACCGAGCACCTCCAGCGGTCGTCGCGGCGGACGAAGACGTCGGTGGACCACTCGTCGAGCTCGAACGCGGTGCCCTCGAACGCGCCGCTGTTGCGAACCCGGGCGATGACGACGGCCACGTCGCCGTAGACGCGTAAGTCGTGCACCTCGGAGGTCATGGAGTCGTGACTCACCCGGCCCGCGGCCACCGACTGGAGGAACTGTTGACCCTTGAAGATCCCGTTCTCGCCGACGAACACCCAGTCCGGCTCGGCGAACGCCCCGATCGCGTCGGGGTCGTTGGCGACGACGGCCGCGTTCCAGTCGGTGAGCAGCGCCGCGAACGTGTCTTCGTCGTGGCGGGTTGCCAGCTCCCCCGGGTACGTGCCGAAGCTCCAGAGGTTGCCCTCCGGGTCCCGGACGGTGAAGCCCCGGGATCCGTAGTCCTCGTCCGCCAGGTCACGCACCACGGCGGCGCCGGCGACGGTCGCCCGCGCGAACAGCGCGTCGGGATCGTCGCAGGCGAGGTAGACGGCGTCGTTGCCGGGTGTGCGCTGCCCGAACGGCGAGTCGTCCTTGCCCGCTGTCCCGAGCATGATTCCGCCGCCGCCGGGCCAGTGCATCTCGGCGTGCTCGATGATCGAGGAATCATCGTGGCGGGCGTACGCGGCGCCGGGCTCGAACCCGAACGCGTCGGCGAGGAACGTGATCGCCGCCGGCGCGTCGCTGTAGGACAGGATCGGCCACACCCGTGTCATGGCGTTGATATCGGTCATGCCTGAAGCATCACTCGGGCGGGGCGTGTTCGTCTTGGAAAGATGGAAGCTCTTCGGCGAGAAGTTGTGACGGCGTGCAACCGGCCAGCTCGATGAAGTCACGGTCGAGGTGCGATTGGTCGAAGTAGCCGCACGCTGCGGCGACCTGGGTGATCGTCGTGAAGGATGGCGTGTTCCGGAGCATCGTCGTGGCCCGCTCGAACCGCATGACGCGGGCGGCGAGCTTCGGGCTGAGGCCGAACTCATCACCGAAGCGCCGAGCGAGGTGCTGACGGCTCCAACCGACGGCGGTCGCGAGGTCGCCGACGGCAGTCGTGCCGCCGGACCGAACCAGTGACTGCCACGCGTGCGTCAGCTCCGCTGCTACGTGGGCGTCGGGGTTGGTCCAGCGAATGAGCACGTCGTCGCACACAGCGAAGCGCGTGGGCCAGTCGGGCACACTCTGGAGGCGCTCCCACAGCTCCCACCCCTGACGGCCGACGACGTCCGCGCATTCGATGGAGGCGTCCCACAGCGCGCGAGAGGGCATGCCGAACTGCGCCCGCGCGCCGAGCGGGCTCAGTTCGATGGCCACGCCCTCCTGATGGGCGCCGTAGCCGATCGTGGCGGGCCGCGCCTGGAGGCCACTCACCACGCACCGGTAGCTGTCGGGTGCCTGGTGGGGATCGCTCTGCTCGATGACGTCGATGGCAGGCCCGATGCTGACGATGAACGTGAGGTGCCGGGACGGAAGCCCGCGGTGCACGCCCGGCGCGAACCCGCTCAGCCGATAGCCGACATAGCGTTCGATGAAGGCGCGCAGCGGCGGGGCCGGCCGCGCCGCCGACCAATCGCTGAGGGATTCCACTGCTCAGAGGGTAGGCCTGGATCGGGCAGAACCGAAGAGGCCGCCAGAAGCAGCGTCGCCGGGTCGATGCCGACCAGGCGCCGGTGGTTCATGTCGTCTCCTTCGGTCGTGTCGGTTCCACCGGCTCGCCCGCAGGAGCGACGCTCTCTCGTGGCCACGGTCCCAAGGTGGCTGAGCCCAAGCCGCGGCTCCCACTCATGTGCTGCACACGGGCCCGGCCTCCATTGGCGCCGACCCACTTCCCTCATCCGGGGCATCCGTGGCCAGGCCGGTTGTGGCAATCAGACCTACGAGGCCAGGCCCTCACGGGCCTCCCTCAGAGCGGTTCTCGACGCCACCCCCCGGACCAGCCGGGATGCTCATGCAGCCTGAGCGGGTGCTACCCCGACAGCTCGGCTTCGGGGGCCCGGGCCACCACCACGCAGTAGGAGCCGATGGCCCGCAGCCGGTCGCCGGCGATGCGACCTTCGGTGGTCACCACCATCTCGACCACCCCCGACGCCTCGTCGAACTCGAGGTCGGCGACGGTGCCCAGCTCGTTGCCGGCGTCGGAGAGCACCAGCTTGCCCTCGAGGTCGAGCTCACCCCGCACCGCTCTGTGCTCCCGCTCGTCCTCGGGGCCCCGGACCCGGCTCCCGTCGTCGACCACCACCGCGCCGGCGCCGACGCCGGTGAGGGCCTCCCAGTCGACCAGCCGGCCCTTGCCGACCTGGAGGGCGACGATGCGGTGGCCGTCGGGATCGACCATGGCCCGGGACACGGTGCCGATCTGCTCGGCGCTGGCCCGGCTCACCACCTTGGTCCCGGCGGTCTGGGTGAGACGCCTCATCCCCCACCCCGGAGGTGCTCCCGGAACGCCTCGACGGCCGCGCCCATGCCGGCCAGGTCGTCGGTGACGAACTCCCGGGCGGCGGCGGGGACCATGAGGGCCTGACCCGACACGGCCAGGGTCTGGGGGAGGGGGATGAACAGGTGCCGGCCCTGGCGGGGCGCCAGCACCTCGCTCCCGCCGATCCGGTAGCCGACCACCTCGGGCCGGTCCCCGACCAGGAGCACGACGTCGGTGACCTCGCCCAGCCGGGCCCCGGCGTCGGTCAGCACCTCGGCGCCGAGCACGTCGCGGTCGGCGGCCCGAGCCGCGGCCACCTCCCCGCCCAGCTCCTCGTCGGGCTCGGCCAGGGCCCCGGCGGAGTCGACCATCACCGCATGGCGGCCCAGCGCCGCCACCTGGCGCCAGGCCAGCACCTGCCTCAACGGTGCGCCCAGATAGCCCCGACGGTTGAGCGTGAACCCGAGCAGGGCGGCGTCGGCGGTGCCGTAGACCACGTCCTTGACCTCGGCCACGTCCTCTCCGCCGTCGATGGTCACCACGGGGAGCCCGATCACCTCGGTGGCCAGCAGCAGCAGACTCATGGGTCGTCCTGGCGGCGATGGTGACGAGCGGTGTCGGCGGCGAGGATCCCGCCCGACCGCCGCCGGCGCCGCACCACCACGAACCCCACCGCCACCGCCGCGGCCACGACCACCGCCACCACCACCACGACGACCAGGTCCACGGCTCAGCTCCCCGGGGCGGCGGCAGGTATGGACATCGGGCCCCTCAGCCGCCCAGCCCGGCGGCCCTGCGGATGCGTTCGGCCACCGTCGCCGCCTCCCGGTCCCCGACGAGTATGCGGGAGTGGTTGGTGTCGGGGACCACCTCCTCGACCAGCCCCGGGGTGGTGGCCACCCATTCGGCGACCAGGGGGTCGGGCAGTAGGAGCGGGTCCCCGTCGCCCACGCCCCGGGGGGCGCGCAGCAGGACACCGGCGGTGCCGGCCCGGGCCAGGGTGGTCCGCACCGCGTCGTCACCGAGGAGCTCACGCCCGTCGTGGCCCACCGCCTTCTCGGCCACGGCGGGCCGCAGCGCCGGCGCCGTCCCGACCAGGTCGTCGGCGAGGGCGGCCTCCAGCTCCTCGGTCCACGCCCCCTCGTCGCCGAAGGCGGGGTGGCGACGCCACCAGGAGACGTGGTCGTGACGGGAGGCGAAGGTGCGGCGGACCCGATCGAGGGACGGGCCGAACACGGCCTCCGGATCGGTGGCGTCGGGGAGGACGGGCAGCGGCAGGCCGCCGTCGACCAGCACCAGGGCGGCGGCCCGCTCGGGGCGGCGGCCGGCCAGCCCGGCCACCACGTGGGCGCCCAGGTCGTGGCCGGCCAGGACGGCGCTGACCACCCCGAGGTGGTCGAGGACGGCGAGGAGGTCGTCGACGTGGGCGGCCAGGCCGAAGGGGCCGGGGAGGTCGGCGCTGGCACCCCGGCCCCGCAGGTCGGCGGCGACCAGGGTGACATCGTCCCCCAGGTGACGGGCCACCGGGCCCCACCAGCGGTGGGTGGCGGCCAGGCCGTGGACGGCGAGGACCACCGGCCGGCCCGAGGCCGGCCCGGCCACGGCGACCCCGAGGGCGCCCCCGGCGACGGGGACCTGGAGGCGGGCGTGGAAGGGATCGGGCACCGCGGTCCTCACCGCTGGTCCAGCGCCACGTAGTCGCGGCGCCCGGGGCCGACGTACAACTGACGGGGCCGGGCGATGCGCTGCTCCTTGTCGCCGAGCAGCTCCACCCAGTGGGCCAGCCACCCGGCGGTGCGGGGGATGGCGAAGAGCACGGTGTACATCTCCATCGGGAAGCCCATGGCCTGGTAGATGATGCCGGAGTAGAAGTCCACGTTCGGGTACAGCTGGCGCCCGACGAAGTACTCGTCCTCGAGGGCGACCTCCTCCAGCTTGCGGGCGATGTCGAGGAGGGGGTTGGAGCCCACCACCGCCAGCACCTCCTCGGCCAGGGCACGCACGATCCGGGCCCGGGGGTCGTAGCTCTTGTACACCCGGTGCCCGAAGCCCATGAGCCGCCCTCCCGCGGCCTTCACCGCCGCCACGTAGGCGGGGACGGCCTCCACCGACCCGATGCGCTCGAGCATGCGGATGACCGCCTCGTTGGCACCGCCGTGGAGGGGGCCGTACAGGGCGGCGCAGGCGGCGGCGGCGGCCGAGTACGGGTCGGCGTGGCTGGAGCCGACCATCCGCATGGCCGTGGTCGAGCAGTTCTGCTCGTGGTCGGCGTGGAGGATGAACAGGACGTCGAGGGCGTGGGCCAGGGCCGGGTTGGCGTCGAAGCGGGGCTCGGCCACCTTCCACATCATCGACAGGAAGTTGTGGGTGTAGTCGAGGGAGTTGTCGGGGTAGACGAACGGCATGCCGACGCTGTAGCGGTGGGCGAAGGCGGCCAGGGTGGGCATCTTGGCGATGAGGCGGACCAGCTGCTTGCTGCGCACCTCGTCGTCGAAGATGTCCTTGGCGTCGGGGTAGAAGGTGGACAGCCCGGCCACGGTGGAGACCAGGATGCCCATGGGATGGGCGTCGTGGTGGAACTGGCGCATGAAGTACTTGACGTTCTCGTGCACGTAGGTGTGCACGGTGATTTCGTGGCGCCAGGACTCGTACTGCTCGGGGCCGGGGAGCTCCCCGTGGATCAGCAGGTAGGCCACCTCGAGGAAGTTGGAGTGCTCGGCCAGCTGCTCGATCGGGTAGCCCCGGTACCGCAGGACGCCGCGCTCCCCGTCGACGTGGGTGATGGTGCTGGCGCAGCTGGCGGTGGAGAGGAAGGCGGGGTCGTAGACCACCAGGCCCGGGTCCAGCTCCCGCAGGGCGGAGGCAGGGATGGTGTCGTCGACGACCGGGACGGTCACCGAGCGCCCGGTCCGGTTGTCAGTGATGGTGACGGACTCGCCCATGGCACCTCCAGACCCCCCTTTCTAGCGCCCCGCCGGGGGAGCTGGGGGTCTCTGGTCCCCCCGGCCCGCCCTACCGCCTACAGCGGGAGGTTGTCGTGGGCCCGGCGGGGGAGGCGCTCCCGCTTGGGCCGCAGCATCTGGAGAGCGGCGGCGACGAAGCTGCGGGTCTCGGCCGGGTCGATGACCGCGTCGACGTAGCCGCGCTCGGCCGCGGTCCAGGGGGTGAGGAGGGTGGCGGCGTACTCCGCCTCCTTGGCCGCCCGGGCCTCGGGGCCGTCGCGGCGGTGGAGGACCTCGGCCGCCTGACGAGCCCCCATGACCGCCAGCTCGGCGGTGGGCCAGGCCAGGCACACGTCGTTGCCCATGGCCTTGGAGTCCATCACGATGTAGGCGCCGCCGTAGGCCTTGCGCACCACCACGCACACGCGGGGGACTGTGGCCCGGGCGTAGGCGCCCACCAGCTGGGCACCGTAGCGGATCATGCCCCGCCACTCCTGGTCCCGGCCCGGGAAGAAGCCGGGCGTGTCGACCAGGGTCAGCAGGGGGACGTTGAACGCGTCGCAGAGGTTGACGAAGCGGGCCCCCTTCTGGCTGGCCGGCACGTCGATGGTGCCGGCCAGGGCCAGGGGCTGGTTGGCCACCACGCCGACAGGCTGGCCGCCCACGGTGGCGAGGGCGGTGACCAGGTTGGGCGCCCAGCCCTCCCACAGCTCGAGGAGCCCGCCCTCGTCCACCACCGCCGTGGCCACGTCCCGGACGTCGTAGCTCCCGGTGGGGTTGGGCGGGAGGATCTCACCGGCCTCGGGCATGGGCCGGTCCACGGGGTCGGAGGTCGGCCAGAAGGGGGGCTCGGCGTCGCAGTGGGGGGGGAGGTGGGCCAGCACCGCCCCCAGCAGGTCGAGGGCGCCCGCCTCATCCGCCACCACGCCCGCCGCCAGCCCGGTCCTGGTCCGGTGCACGCCGGGCCCGCCCAGCCCGGCCACGGTCACCTCCTCGCCGGTGTAGGAGGCCACCGCCGCCGGGCCGACCATGTAGGCCGAGGCCGCCTCGGCCACGACCACCACGTCGGCCATCCCCAGCAGCAGGGCCGGGCCGCCGACCGATGGCCCGGTCACGGCGGCCAGGATCGGCACCACCCCGCTGCAGGACCCCACCGCCCGGGCCGCCGTCCCCCAGCCGTGGAGGGCGGCGACCCCGTCGTGGACGGCGGCCCCGCCCGCGGCCATGACCGCCACCAGGGGAAGGCGGGAGCGGGCGGCCAGCTCGGCGGCGGCAGCCAGGGTGGCGCCGCTGTCGCGGTCGAGGGCGCCCCTCCGGTCGGCGCCGTGGGCGCGCACCAGCACCACCGGCCGGCCGGCGAGGTGGTCGACCGAGGCCGACACCGCGCCGGGGACACCTCGGCGCAGGGCCGTGAAGGTCACGGGCCTTGGACCGGGGGCGGCCGGCGGTGGTTACGCCGGGGCGCGGCGGGGAGCTGGGCCGCACGGCGTCACGCGCTGGACGCCACCTGGCCGGCCTGGCCCTGCTCGATGCGCCGGACCCTGTCGATGGGCAGGACGTGCCAGAGGTGCCCGGCGGTGTCCCCCCAGTCCTTGAGCAGGCCGGCGGCCCGGGTCGACCCGGTGAGCTCGTGGTGGCGCTCCACCAGCCAGCGCAGCTCCTCGAGGGACTCGGCGTCGGGTCGCTCGGCTTGGACCAGCGCCGGGTTGAGACGGCCCATGAGCTGGGCGTCGGGGTCCCACACGAAGGCCTGACCACCCGTCATCCCCGCCCCCACGTTGTAGCCGACGGTGCCCAGCACCACGATCGTGCCGCCCGTCATGTACTCGCAGCAGTGGTCGCCGGCGCCCTCGACCACCGCGGTGGCGCCGGAGTTGCGCACCCCGAGGCGCTCGCCGGCGGAGCCGGCGATGAAGAGGTCACCGCCGGTGGCACCGTAGAGGCAGGTGTTGCCGGCCAGGACGGGGGAGCCGGCGTCGCCATCGGGGGGGATGATGACGATGCGGCCGCCCCCCATGGCCTTGCCCACGTAGTCGTTGGCCTCGCCCACCAGCTCCAGCTCGATGCCGTGGGTGAGGAAGGCCCCGAAGCTCTGCCCGGCCGAGCCCGAGAAGCGGGCCACCGCCGTCCCCGGCGGGGGCAGCTCGCCGAACTGGAGCGCCACCGCCCCGCCCAGGGCCGTTCCCACCGCCCGGTCGGCGTTGGCGATCGGGTACGCGAGCTCCACGTCGTCCCCCTCCCAGATGGGCCGGAAGGCGTCCTGGAGCAGGCGGTCCCCGAGCGGGGCCCGGGGCCGCTGGATGGCGGCGGTGGCCACGAAGCAGCGCGGGGCGTCGACATCGGCGGGCGGGATGAGGATGGGGGTGAGGTCGACGGCGTCGACGCGGGGGTCGCCGGTGGCCCGCTGGCGCAGGCACTCCACCCGGCCGACGGCCTGGTCGAGGGTGCGCAGCCCGAGGGAGGCCAGGAGACGGCGGACCTCGTCGGCGATGTACAGGAAGTAGGCGGCCACCCCCTCGGGGGTGCCGGTGAAGTTGGCCCGCAGGTTGGGGCGCTGGGTGGCGATGCCGGGCTTGCAGGTGTCGCGGTGGCAGGCCCGCAGCATGATGCAACCCTCGGCGATCATGGCCGCGGTCCCGAACGAGAACTGGTCGGCGCCGAGCAGGGCGGCCAGCACCACCTGGCGACCGGTCATGAACCCCCCGTCCACCCGGATCCGCACCCGGTCTCGCAGCTGGTTCTCCACCAGGGCGGCCTGGGTGTCGGCCAGGCCCAGCTCCCAGGGCATTCCGGCGTGCTTGATGGACGACAGCGGCGAGGCCCCGGTGCCGCCGTTGGCCCCGCTGATGTGGACCACGTCGGCCAGGGCCTTCACGACGCCGGCCGCCACCGTGCCCACGCCCTGCTCCGCCACCAGCTTCACCGAGACCTCGGCCCCGTTGACCTGCTTGAGGTCGTAGATGAGCTGGGCCAGGTCCTCGATGGAGTAGATGTCGTGGTGGGGGGGCGGGGAGATCAGGGCCACCCCGGGCTGGGTGTGGCGGAGGCGGGCGATCTCCTCGGAGACCTTGTGGCCGGGGAGCTGGCCCCCCTCGCCGGGCTTGGAGCCCTGGGCGATCTTGATCTGCAGCTCGTCGGCGAAGGCCGTGTACTGGGGGGTGACGCCGAACCGCCCCGACGCGATCTGCTTGACCTTGGAGTTGCGGTCACCGCTCGGCCAGCCCCGGGTGGCGAAGCGGTAGGGGTCCTCGCCGCCCTCTCCGCAGTTGGAGCGGGCGCCGAGGAGGTTCATGGCCTCGGCCAGGGTCTCGTGGGCCTCCTTGGAGAGCGACCCGTGGGACATGGCCCCGGTGGAGAAGCGCCTCACGATCTCGGTGGCCGGCTCCACCTCCTCCAGGGGGACGGGCTCGGCCGCGGGGACCAGCTCCAGCAGGTCGTGCAGCTCGGTGGGCGGGCGGCGGTTGACCAGGGCGGCGAACTCCTCGTACAGGTCGTAGGACTCCGCCCGGATGGCCCGTTGCAGGAGGTGGGCGGCGGCCATCTCCTCCACCTGCGCACCCTCGCCGGCGACCGGGCTCGGGGTCGCCCGCACCAGGGCCAGGTCGCCCAGGGCGTCGACCACCTCCTTGCCCTTGCCGTGGTACTCGCCGCCCTTGCGGACCCGGAAGTACCCCGGCGACTCCAGGGTCACACGGGCCCCCGCCGGCCAGGCGGCGGCGTGGCGGGCCAGCACGTCGGCGCCCAGCTCCTCCCAGCCGATCCCACCCACCACCGAGGGCGTCCCGGCGAAGCAGACGTCGACCACCTCGGGCCCCAGCCCCAGGACCTCGAAGATCTGCGCCCCCCGGTAGGAGTCGACGGTGGAGATGCCCATCTTGGAGAGGATCTTGAGCACGCCCTCCTCGATGGCCGACTGGAACCGGTTCTGGGCCTCGGGGCTGACCGTGTCGGCGCCCTCGTCGGCGTCGGCCTCGGCGGCCACGGTCTGGAGGGCCAGGCGGGGGCAGATGGCGTCCGCCCCGTAGCCGAGGAGGGCCGCCACCTCGTGGGTGTCCCGGGCGGAGTCGCTCACCACCACCAGGCCGGTCTGGGAGCGCAGCCGGGAGGCGATGAGGCGGTGGTGCACCGCCCCACAGGCCAGCAGGGACGGCACCGGCGCCCGGCCGGCGGAGACGTCGGCGTGGTCGAGGACCACGAGCCCGGCGCCGCCCGCCACCGACGTCTCGGCCTCGTCGCAGAGCCGCTCCACCGCGGCGCGCAGACCGGGGGGTCCCTCGGCGGCGGGGAAGGTGGCGTCGAGGGGGATGGTGAGGAAGGGGCAGCGCTCGACGTCGAACAGCGACAGCACGCCCGACGGGTACAAGAAGAACGACTTGAGGGTCAGCAGCCGGGCCGCCTCCGCCCGCTCGGTCAGGATGGGCTGGCGAGGCCCGAGCAGGGTGCGCAGGCTCATCACCCGCCGCTCCCGGACGGGGTCGATGGGGGGGTTGGTGACCTGGGCGAAGCGCTGGCGCAGGTAGTGGTGGACGGGGCGGGGCCGGCCCGCCATCTGGGGGAGGGGGGAGTCGTCGCCCATGGAGAACGTGGGCTCGTGGGCGTCGCCGGCCATGGGCCGCAACACCATGGCCAGCTCCTCCTTGGTGAAGGCGTGGGCCACCTGGCGGCGCTGGAGCTCGTCGGCGTCGGGAGCGGACCCCACCGGGTCCCCGGGGGGGAGGGGTCGCAGGCCGTCGGCGGCCCAGCGGGCGTAGGGGCCGGCGGCCACCCTGTCCTTGAGCTCGGCGTCGCGCAGCACCCCCCCGCGGCTGGCGTCGACGAAGAGCATCTGGCCGGGGCCGAGGCGACCCCGCTCCACCCGTCCGTGGCCGGAGAGGTCGACCGCCCCCGCCTCCGAGCAGCACACCACCAGGCCGTCCTCGCAGATGGCGTAGCGCAACGGGCGGAGGCCGTTGCGGTCGAGGGCGGCGCCGACGCCGAGCCCACCGGTGAAGATGAGGCCGGCCGGCCCGTCCCAGGGCTCCATCAGCGCCGAGTGGTACCGGAAGAACCCGCGTACCTCGGGGTCGAGGTCGCGACGGTTCTCCCACGCCTCGGGCACCAGCATGGCGACGGCGTGGCGCACGTCCCGGCCGGCGCGCACCAGCAGCTCGACCACCGCGTCCAGCTTCCCCGAGTCGGAGTCCTCGGGGTCCACGACCGGGCGGATGAGGTCCTCGGGGCCGAGCCCGGTCTCCTCGGTGCCGAGGGAGGCGCGGGCCCGCATACGGTTCTCGTTGCCCTGGATGGCGTTGATCTCCCCGTTGTGGCACAGGGTGCGGAAGGGCTGGGCCCGCTCCCAGCTCGGGGTGGTGTTGGTCGAGAACCGCTGGTGGAAGACGGCGAATGGGGCGTCGAAGCCCTCGTCGGCCAGGTCGGGGTAGAAGGCGGCCAGCTTGTCGCCGGCGGCCAGCCCCTTGTAGAGGACGGTGCGGAACGAGCACGACGCCACGTAGGTGCCCTCGGTGGTGCGTTCGATCCGCCGCCGCGTCCGGTAGGCCCGGCGCTCGTCGTCCTGGTCGGCGCTGGGCCGGCTGGAGACCCTGAACACCACCTGGAGGATCTCCGGCTTGGAGGCGCGGGCCTGGGCGCCCAGGTGGTCGTCGTCGGTGGGGGGCACCCTCCAGCCCAGGAGCTCGATGCCCTCGGCGGCAGCGGCCGCCTCCACCGCCGGCCGGGGGTCGGGGCCCCGCACGAACAGGGTGGCCACGCCGCTGCCGGCGCCGAAGAGGGCGGGGGGGATGGGCAGCAGCAGGCCGGACCCGTCGGCCGACTTGGAGTCGGCGGCCACCGCCCCCCGGTGTCGGACGCAGGCCAGCCCCTCGAGGGCGGCGCTGACGATCGAGTGGGAGGCGCGGCCGGTGGCGTCGGCGACGAAGCCGATCCCACAGGCGTCGAGCTCAGGACGCGGGCGCATGGGCGCTCTCCTCTCCGGTGGCGGCCTCTTGCGAGGTGACCGGGACGCTCCCCGCTGGCGCCGAGGTCGACGTCGCGGCGGGGCGCCGTTGCCCACCGAGGCCCGGTCTGGTGCCCATCAGGCTATCGCGTCCGGCGCCTCCGGCCCTCCTTCGGGGGCGCGGCGGGGCGGGCGCCTCAGAGCGCCGGCCAGGCGGGGCCGGCCCGCCGCCGGC
>JBOGHU010000120.1:0-6190 GCA_050742255.1 Acidimicrobiales bacterium | reverse complement strand
GGGGTCGGCGGTGCCGGTCCTCGCCGGCGCCGCCGACGAGCCCGGTCCCGACCACCGCTTCGACCTGGTGGTGGCAGGGGGGCGGGTCATGGACCCGGCGTCGGGGTTCGACCAGGTCGCCGACGTGGGCATCGACGGCGGCACGGTGACGGCCATCAACGGGGGACCGCTCGAGGGGCGCAGGGTGATCGAGGCCGACGGCAGGGTGGTGGCCCCCGGCTTCATCGACATCCTGTCCTATGACCCCAACCCCTTCGGCATCTGGTTCAAGATCGCCGACGGGGTGACGACCAACCTGGGGATGCACGGGATCAACGCCAACGCCCGCTCCTGGCTGGCCCGGTTCTCGGAGGAGGGCTCGCCGGCGCACTTCGGAGGTGCCTTCGACGACCCGTGGGCCCGGGCCCAGCTCGGGATCGAGCCGGGCCAGGCCGCCACCGCCGCCCAGGTGCGAGCCCTGTCCGGCCAGGCCGAGGAGGCGCTGGCCGCAGGGTGGATCGGCATCGACCTCGAACCCGAGTACACGCCTGGCATCGACGCCGCCGAGATCGTCGCCCTGGCCCGGGTGGCCGCCGGTGCCGGGGTGCCGGTGTTCTTCCACGGCCGGTACGCGGACCCCTACCCGCCGGGGACCAACGCCGACACGCTGGCCGAGGTCCTCGCCACCGCCCGCCAGAGCGGGGCGGCGGTCCACGTGGACCACCTCGTCAGCACCGGTGGCACCCACACCATGGCCCGCTCCCTGGCCACCCTCGACGCCGCCCGGGGAGAGGGCGTCGACGTCACCGCGTGCAGCTACCCGTACCCGTACTGGGCCGCCTACCTGGCGTCGACCCGGTTCGACCCGGGCTGGCAGGAGCGGTTCGACATCGGCTACCGCGACCTGAGCCTGGCCGGCTCAGGGAAGCGCCTCACCCCCACCAGCTTCCGGCGGTACCGGGCCGAGAACCGCCTGGCCGTGGCCGACGGCATCCCAGAGGCCGACGTGCGGACGGCCCTGCAGAGCCCGTGGATGATCGTGGCCAGCGACGGGATCCTCGAGCCCGGGGCCAACAACCACCCCCGGGGGGCGGGGACGTTCGCGCGTGTCCTGGGCCGCTACGTGCGCGAGCAGGGGACGCTGTCGCTGATGGACGCCCTGGGCAGGATGACCTTCCTCCCGGCCCAGAGGCTGGAGGGGGCGGCGTCGGCCCTGCGGCGCAAGGGCCGGGTGCAGCGGGGTGCCGACGCCGACATCTGCGTGTTCGACGCAGACGCCGTGGTCGACCGGGCCACCGTGGCCGACCCGGCCCGGCCCTCGGTCGGCATCGACTGGGTCCTGGTCGGGGGCCAGGTGGTGAAGAGCCCCGAGGGCCTCCACCGGGAGCGCCGGCCCGGCCAGCCGTTGCGCCTGGGCTAGATCCGGACCGCCTCGAGGTCGACCGGTGGCGCCCCCTCGAGGTCGGGCCACCACCCGGCGGCCACGCCGGCGGCGACGGCGGCGCCCCGGGCCACCGCCTCGCCCACCGGCGAGCGCCACACCTCCATCCCCACGCGGGCGGCCTTGGCCCGCAGCCACGGCCGGCTCCGGCTCCCCCCTCCCACCGCCACCAGCCGATCGGAGGGGCCCAGCAGCTCCACCACCCGGCCCACGGCCTCGGCGGTGCGTTCGGCCAGGGCCCCGAGGAGCTGGCCCCAGACCTGGCCCGGCGGCCCGGTCAGGGCCGGACGCTCGCCCGCCTGGAGGGCGGCCACCAGGCGGCGCCCGGTGTCGTCGGGCCCCCCGCCGGCCCACAGGCCCGACTCGGCCCGGGCGTCCAGCTCGGCCGGGTCCTGTCCGAGCAGGCGGGCAGCGCCGGCCAGCACCAGCCCGGCCCGGGCGGCGCCGGCCAGCACCGCCCAGCCGGCGCCACCGGGGGCCACGGTGACGGCCACGCCGAGGTCCAGGGCCCGGGCGGGGTCGGGGAGCGATGACGTGCCGGTGACCACCGTCTCGGCCGTCCCCACCGAGCTCACCAAGTCCCCGTGCCACCCAACCCCGGCTCCTGCCACCCCGACCAGGTGGTCGTGGCCGGCGACGGTCACCGGTACCCCCTCGGGAAGGCCCGACCAGGTCGCTCCCCCCGCCCCTACCGTTCCCGCCGCCGTGCCCGCCGGGACCACCGGGGGGAACGCCGACGCCGGGACGCCCACCGCCTCGGCCACCTCGGGCAGGTAGCGCCTCTCGCCCACGTCGTACCAACCGGTGCGGGCGGCGAGGGAGTGCTCGGTCACCCCCGTCCCGGCCAGGGCGGCGGCGCACAGCTCGGGGACGCCCAGCCAGCGGTCGACCCCCCCCACCCCGTGGTCCACCAGCCAGCCCAGCTTGGCCGCGGAGGAGACGGTGCGGGCTCGCTGGCCGATCCGGTGGGCCAGGGCGTCCCCGAAGCGCCTCTGGAGGCGGGCCACGGTCTGTCCGCCGCGGGGGTCGTGCCAGGCGATGACCGGTGCCAGCGGGGTGCCGTGCCGGTCGAGGGGGGCGCCGCTCTCGGCCAGGCCGGCGATCCCCACCGCGGCCACCCGCCGCCGGCGGGGGCCGAGCCCGGCCAGGGCCCCGGCCACGGCGGCGAGGAGGTCGTCGACGGTCGTCTCGATCCCACCTCGGGCCGGGGAGAACGGGGTGGGGGTGGCGGCGAACCCCGACGGCTGGCCGTCCTCGTCGACCAGCAGGGCCTTGATCCGGCTGGCGCCGATGTCGAGCCCGCACAGGAGCGGTCCGGCGCCCATGGGCGGTAGTCCACCACGGCGGTAGGTTGGACGGGTGACCGTCGCCGATCTCGCCCCCACCTCGGGCCTGTTGGGGTTCATCCGCTACGGCTTCATGCCCAACCACCTGGGCTACTGCGGCGGCAACGAGAACGAGCTGCTGTTCGACCACGCCGTGGCCGGGCAGGCCGAGCCCGGGCTGGCGCCGCTGCTGGCCCGGTTCACCGGCGCCGTGCCCTACCTGCGCACCATCGCCACCGCCAACGGGATCGCCGACCCCTTCGACCCCCGGGTGGTTGAGGCCTACTGGCTCGGGAACCCGCTGCTGGAGCGGGTCGACGCCCGGGCCCTGCACGACTCCCTGGTCGAGCGGTTCGGGCGGCAGCTGACCGGGAAGCTCCGCCAGCAGGTGCTGCGCAAGCCACCGGAGGGGGCCAAGCCCTACCACCTGTTCCACGTGATCGACGTGTACCGCCACCTCGAGCACGACGAGGTGGGCATGGCGGCCATGGAGAGCTGCCGGATCAGCTGGGGCCGGGTGCGCTCGGTCGACGGCGCCTCGCTGGTGGTCGACCGCCAGCCCCTCGTGCTGGCGGAGGGCAAGCTGGCGCTGGGCGAGGACCGTCCCGAGCGGGTGCTGCGCTCGCTGTCGGGCAAGGGCTTCGCCGACGACGTCGGGGTGGGCGACTGGGTCTCCCTCCACTGGGGCTGGACCTGCGAGGTCCTCGACCGGCGCCGGCTGGCCAACCTGCGCCACTACACCCGCCACCACCTGGCCATCGCCAACCGGACCATCTGACCGCAGCCGTTCGAGGATCACCGTCGGGCCGGATCGGGGTCGGCCCGCGGTCGTCTCTTGGTGTGCAGCCTCACACAGCACAGGCCCTCCTCGGGCTGCAGGCGAGCGTCGAGCCCAGTTGCGGGGACCCCTTCGACCAGGCGGCTGAGCATTCCGTGGTTGATGCCGCACACGAGATCGCTGTGGCGGCGGACGAGCTCGTGGAACGGGCAGTTCCGGAGGACGATGACGTCGCCCTCGATGTGGGGCTCGAGCCCGCACGACGCGGTCCGCCGAGCCGGGCGCGTCGCCGTCATCGGCGCCGGCTGGATCGGCTCGGAGGTCGCCGCATCGGCCCGCCAGATGGGCGCCGAGGTCGTCCTAGTCGCCCCGGCGCCGGTGCCGCTCCATCGCGTGCTGAGAACCGAGGTGGGCGAGGTGTTTCGCCGTCTGCACGCCGACAACGGTGTGGTCCTCCGCCTCGGCGCCAGCGTCGCCGAGCTACGGGGCAGCGCCACGGTCGAGGAGCTCGTACTCGGCGATGGGCGGGTCGAGGCCGCGGACGTGGTGGTCGTCGGTGTCGGAGTCATCCCTCGTGTCGAGCTCGCCAGCGCCGCCGGCCTCACCGTCGACAACGGGATCGTCGTCGACGAGCACCTGCAGACCAGTGTGCCCGGGATCTACGCCGCCGGTGACGTCGCCAATGCCTGGCATCCTCACTACCAGCGTCGACTCCGGGCCGAGCACTGGGCCAACGCCCTCAACCAGGGTGCCACCGCCGGCCGCAACGCCACCGGCCAGCGCGATCCCTACACGCGCCCGCCCTACTTCTTCACCGACCAGTACGACCTGGGCATGGAGTACGTCGGCCATGGGGACGGCAGCGACGACGTCGTCACCCGTGGTGACGTCAGGGCCCGGGAGTTCATCGCCTTCTGGCACCGCGACGGCATCGTCACCGCCGCCATGAACGTCAACGTGTGGGGTGTCACCGACGATCTCGAGGCCATCGTCACCGCAGACCAGCCCGCCGACGTCGAGCGGCTCGCCGATCCCGACGTCGCGTTGAGCGACCTGGCCTAGCGGTCGGCCACCGCCTGCGAGGTGGCGGACGCTGCTACAGCTCTCGGGGCGGCCCCTTCGACGACCGTGAAGACAGTCGCCTTCGAATCGTGGACCAGCTTGTGCATGAAGCCGGCATGGTAGGCCTGGCAGGCCTTGCCGCTGATCCACTGCCGCAGGCCGGGCAGGGGGGGAAGGCCCAAGGTGTCGACGATCCCATGTCCGAGGCAGTCCAGGCGGCGGGGAAGCTCCTCGCCTGCCTCGAGCGCGGCGGTGACCGCTTGTCCCACAGTCGTCCCCGTCGAGCCCACGATCGGTGAATCCCACAAGGAGCCGACGTCGGCCGCCTGCCAGTTCTGGGGTGGGTTGTCGGGCGAGAGCCTCGGGATCTTGGTCTCGGGCCAGAAGGTGTCGGCAGGCGCCCCGGTGGCTGCCCGCACCGCCCCATAGAGCGGCTGCCCGCCCAGATGCTTGCCCGATGCCCCCAGTGCGAAGGCCACCTCGATGTCGTCGATGCCGGCTCGCACCGCCGCCAGGACGAGGTCTCTGGTCACACCCTCGTCCAGGCTGCCGTCGCCGAAGAGCACCCCGCCCCCTTCCAGCCGCAGGCCGTGGCTGTTGTCCCAGTCGTGGAACACCTTGGCCAGCAGATCACCGAGAGAGACCCGGGGATATCCCCTCGTCCTCGTCCTGACCGCCGAGAGCGTGCGGTCGTAGATCGCCCTCGCCGACAGGAGCCTGAGCGGTCCGGCCAGCTCCCTGAGCACCGAGGCAGTGTCCGAGGCGACCTTGCGCTGGAGACTCTCCCAGAAGCCGGGGTAGCGGCTCTGCCAGAACTCCCGGATGGCGGCGACCGGCGTCCGCAGATGCCCCGACGCGAAGGCATCGGTCAGGTAGTGCTGGGCTGCGGCCTCTCGGGGCATCGCCTGCGACAGGTCGCCGCCACCACGGCCGAGCCGGTGTGCCTCCTCCAGCGCGGCCTCATGAAGCGAGCGGTAGGCCGTCAGCGCTGAGCCGAAGCGGGCGTCGGCGCGGTCGTGTGCTGTGGCCCCGCCGCGTCTGCCGGGGACCACGAAGTGGTCGTCGTTGGACGCCCCCAGCGCCAGGTAGCGGTCTCGCACCCGTCGCTCCACGTCGGTCTCTGACGCAGTGGGGCTGAACTCGAACTCCGCGAAATGGCCGCCCGGCTCGAACCTGGGATCCACCAAGGATTCGTCGGATGCCATCACGTGGAGCGCGCACACGATCTCGTCGCGACTGCCGAGCCTGGTACCCCGTTCGCCGGAGACGGCGGCCAGCCCGAACAGCCCGCCAGAGGCGAGCGCCTCGGGACCCGAGTCTGCCTCCTGCACCTCGAGCACCGGAGAGCTGTCCGGGACGAAGTAGTCGCCGCTCAGGGCGACGACGTCACCGAAGCTCAGGGTGAGCTTCCCGTCGGTCGACTCGACGCCCAGGTGGACCTCCGCAGCGCCGGTAGCAGCGTCGCCGATGGCCCGGTGCTCCCGAGCCTTCATCGCTGCTCAGCCGGGCCGGCAGCCCGGTCCGGGGGGTTCCGGGGGCTGCGGTCGGCCGATTCCGCCACGAGGGGCGGGATCCCACTGGATCTCATGCCACCATCCTTCTTCA
>JBOGHU010000119.1:0-5245 GCA_050742255.1 Acidimicrobiales bacterium | reverse complement strand
GGTCTGCCTCTTCCCCGTCGGCGACCGGCCGCCCCGCGGCAGCCTCGGCCCGGGCCAGGGCCTCGGCCGCCGCCTCCCGGCGGGCGGCGACCTGGTCGAACTCGGCCCGGGCCCGTCGGGCCGAGTTCACCTCGGCGGCCAGCGCCTCGGCCCGGTTGGCGGCGGTGCGGCGGCTGGCGTCGGCGGCCTTCACCTCGGCGGCCAGCGCCCGGTGGCGGGCGGCGCACTGCTCCGTCTCGGCGGCGCGGTGGGCCTGGACCCGAGCGAAGGCCTCCCCCAGGGGCTGGCCGCACAGGGGGCAGTCGGCGGCGCCGGAGAGGGTGGCCGACCGCCGGGCCGCCTCGTGGGCCCGCTCCAGCTCCGCCTCGGCGGCCTGGCGGAGCCCGCCGGTCTGGGCCAGGCGGGCAGCGGCCGCCTCAGCGGCCAGGCGGGCCTCCTCCCAGCCGGCCTCGTCGGGCGGGTGGGGCGCGGCGGTGGCAGGAAGGGCGTGGAGGGCCCGGCGAGCCGCCACCACGCCCGCCACCAGGCGCAACCGGCCCTCGGCATCCTCCATCCCCTCGGCCTCGGGGAGGAGGGCGGCGAGCTGCTCGGCGGCGGCCCCCAGGTCGGCGAGCTGGCGCTCCAGGCGCTGCACCTGGTCGTGGGCGGCGTCGTGCTCGGCCCGGGCGGTGCGCCCCTCGGCCACCAGCAGCTCATGGGTGCGACGGAGGTCCTCGTGCCGCTCGATCTGGTCCTCCGCCGCCTGCAGTCGCCAACGGGCCTGGTCCTGGCGTCCTGCCGCCTCGGTCCGAGCCTGGGCCGCCTCCCCGGCTTCGGTTCCGGCCCTGGCGGTGGCCTGGCGGAGGTCGTCGAGGTCGGGGAGGACGTCCCGGAGGCGCTGGTGGTCGTCGCGCGCCGCTCGGGCGTCGCGGCGGGCCTGGTCCCGGGCCCCGTCGAGAGGCGTGATGCCGAGCAGGCGGAGAACCAGCTCCCGCCGCCTGGCCGCGGCCTGGTCGCTGAAGGCGGCCAGCTGCTTCTGCTCGGCGAACACCGAAGCCCGGAAGGCGGTGTCGTCCATGCCCAGGATCGACTGGACGTAGGTGCTGACGTCGCGGGCCCCCTCGGCCACCTGCTGGCCGTCGGCCCGGGCCTCGGCACGCACCGTGGCGTTGGCGCCGGTGATGGTGCGCCGCACCAGGTACAGGTGGCCCTCGTGCTCGAACTCCACTTCGGTGAGGCAGTCGGCCAGAACCCCCGAAGTGCGAACCTCCTCGTTGGTGGTTCGGGAGCGGCCGTAGAGCGTCCAGCGCACCGATTCCAGCAGGCAGCTCTTCCCGCCGCCGTTGGGGCCGTAGATGCCGACCAGGCCGGGGGGGAGCGCCAGCTCGAGGTCCTCGTAGACCCGGTAGTTGCGCAGGCGCAGGCGGGTGACGCGCACCGGTCAGCCGGCTTCCTCGACGGCCCGGGAGAGGTACTCCCTCCCCAGCTCGGCAATGCGCTCACGGTCGAAGCCGGTGAGGTCCTGGTCGGCCAGGTAGCGGTCCCAGCGGGCGGCTATGGACCTGAGGTCGGGCAGCTCCACGTTGGTGGCGACGCCGACGAAGGAGGGCTCCAGCTTCAGGTGGAGGGCGGCCCCAGCCGCGTCCCTGACCGCGGCCAGGTCGAGGAGACGGTAGGCCTCGGGGTCGACGCCGTCGAGGTAGAGGCGGGCGACCGCCCCCGCCGGCACCGCCGCCGCCCGCTCCAGCACCTGGGCCTCCACCTCCGCCGGTCCCAGCCCCAGGGCGTGCACGGTGTCGAGGGTCACGAGAGGGCGCTGGCCCGTGAGGGGCACGTGGCGGCACTCCCCGCTGTCGGTGTCGAGCACGACGATCCCCTTGAGGCGCTCTGGCTCGTCGGCGAAGGAGAAGGTGTCGGTGGACCCTGCGTACCAGGTCCCGGGACGGACCCGGGTGTGGGTGTGGTAGTGGCCCAGCAGCACCAGGTCCGCCCGCAAGGCGCCGGCGTCGACCTCGATCTCGTTGATGTCGGCGTAGCGGGGCTCGACCTGGGGGAGGCGAGGGTGGGTGATCAGCAGGTTGGTGCGGTCGAGGCTGCGCTGCCGGTCGGCCTGGTCGAGGGCCTCGAGGGTGTGCTCCACGGTGAGCATCTGGGGGACGGCGTGGACCACCAGGCCGGGCAGCTCGACGCGCTGGTAGGCCAGGCGGGTGGCGAAGCGCACCTCGGGGAAGGCGTCGGCCAGGGCGCTGTAGGGGCTGCCGGTGCCGGGCAGGCGAGGGGTGTCGTGGTTGCCGCTGATGACGACCACCTGGACCCCCGCGTCCCGCAGCGCCAGCAGGGCCCGCTGGGCCTCCCGGAAGGAGCGGTAGGTGGGCCGGGGGTGGTCGAACACGTCGCCCAGCCACACCACCAGGTCGGGCTCCTGGGCCAGGGCCAGGTCGACCGCGGCGGTGAAGCTGCGCTCGAAGTCGCGCTCACGCTGGTTCACCCCCGCCTCGGTGAAGGAGTAGTAGGAACGGCCCAGGTGGGCGTCGCCGAGGGCTGCCACCCGCACGGCTCAGTCCACCAGGGCGGCCACGTCGGGGGCCGCCACGTCGGGCTTGGGGGGCGGAGAGGGGGTGGAGCGGACCAGGTCGTCGTAGAGGAAGACCCGGGCGGGGACCGCGAAGGGTGCCTCCAGGTTGGCGATGAGGCCCTCGCCGGGCATCAGCGTCTGGATCTCGGTCCCCAGGTCGCTGATGTCCTGCTTGGAGGAGCCCCGCAGGATGTTGCGGTCGCGCTCGTCGGCCAGGCCCAGCACGAAGAACGTGTTGAACTGGCTCAGCAGCTCGGCGTCGAGGAGCTTGGGCTGCTGGGTGACGGCGCACAGCCCCACCTTGAACTTGCGCCCCTCCCGGGCCAGGCGGGGGAAGACGTTGGACTCCCGGTCGGCGGCGTGTGACAGCACTCGCTGGGCCTCCTCCAGCACCACCGCCACCACCGGCAGCCGCTGGTGGCGCTCAGGGTCGTCGAGGTAGGCGCCCGACCACCGCTCCAGCACCCGGCGGGTGAGGAAGGATGCGACCAGGACCTCCTCGGTGGAGCCCAGCCCGCTCACGTCGACGAGGGTGACCCGACCGGCCTCGAGGTCAGCCAGCACCGCCCCCCCCACCGACACGTTGGGGTCGGCGGTAACGCACGGGAGCTCGGTGATCCGCCGGGCCCGCCGGTGGAGCACCTGCAGGGTGCTCAGGGCGACCCGGCCGGACAGCTCCACGTCCCGGAACCCGGGGAGGTCGTCGACCTGGGCGAAGGCGAGGAGCCACCCCAGGCCGCCACCCCCACCGGTCCTGGCGTCGAACCCCCCGTAGTGGCGCTCCAGCTCGAAGAGGGCCTCCTCCTGGGGACGGCTCCAGGTGTAGGCGGTGCGCAGATCGTCGACGGTGAGCTCGGCCAGGCTCACCGCCAGGGTGGAGGTGTTGGGCAGGCGGCGGGCGGCGTAGGTGCGCAACCGCTCTGGGGCCCAGGGGTGGCGGGCCAGCTCGGCGCGGTACTCGCCGTGGGGGTCGACCACCAGCAGGCCATAGCGGCCACCGGCTCTCAGGACCCCCCCGGCCAGGACCTTCATGAGGTTGGACTTGCCCATGCCGGTCGTGGCGAAGACGCCGACGTGGGTGGCCAGGCTGGCGCCGGGGACCCCCACCTCGAAGTCGACCACCGTCTCCCCGCTGCGCAGCCGCCCCACGGGGAGGTCGCCCATCCGGGTGCGGAGGAACTCGAAGTCGGCGCCCTCGGGGGCCACCACACGGGAGAACTGGGTGGGCAGGCTCTTGGGCTTGCGGAACTCGGTGCGGGTGCGCCCGGGGTCGCCGGGGTTGGGCGGGGCCAGGTAGCCCAGGCAGCGGCAGGCGGCCACCCGGTACGTGCGCCGGTCCCGGTCGTGGACGGCGTGGGCGCCGGGCTCGCCACGGACGTCGTCGGCCAGCAGGGTGCCGGCCACCCGCTCCGCCCAACCCGGCTGGCGGTGCTCGCTGCCGTAGGTTACGTCGACCACCCGGAACAGGTAGCGGCGGCCGGTGGCCTCGTCGACGCCGACCAGCAGCTCGCCCAGGAAGAGGTCCTCGTCGGGGGGCGCCCGGAAGACCGCCTCCAGCACGTTCTTGCCAAAGAGGCGGCCCCGGCTGGTGGACCCCGCCTCGCTCACCGGGCCCGCTCCATCAGGTCGTGGCGGTCGGCGAAGGCCCGCTCCCGGGCCTCGGGCCCCACCCCGGCCCGCTCCAGGAGCTCGTCGAGGTGGAGGCGCAGCTCCCCCCGCAGCCAGCCCGAGCAGGCGGCGAGGCGGTCGGCGACCGACAGCGGGTAGGGGTAGCCGGGGAAGGCGGCGTCGTCACACAGGGCGGACAGCGAGCCCAGGGCGGCCTCGGGGTCGTGCCCGGCGGGCAGGTCGACCCGGAAGGCGAAGCGGGCGTCGGGGTCGAGCCGGGCGGCCACCACCCGGACCTGGCCCTGCCCACGGGTGCGGGCCACGGGCGCCCACCACGTGGCCCGGGGCCCGAGCGCCTCCTGGGCCTCGGACTCGAGCAGGCCCACCAGGGGCGTGCCACCGGGCCCGGCCAGGGAGGAGTGCTTGGTGACCCCGGCCACGGTGACCCCCCGCTCCCGGGCTCGCCGGAGCACCTCGGTGACCAGGGACCGGGGGAGGCGCCAGTCGGGCTCGAGGTCGCCGTCGACGAGGACCAGCCCGCCCGGGTCGGCCTCCTCCACGCAGACCGCCACCGTCTCCCACTCCCCCCGGTCCCGCAGCAGGTTGGCGTCGACAGTGGTCTCGGGGCCCAGCTCGCTCAGGGCCGGCGCGGCCAGGGCGGCGGCCCTCTCCGCCACCCCGCCGAGCAGGACGGCCTGCAGCTCCCCCTCGTCCTCGGCCACGCAGGCGCCGTCGCGGTACCGCACCCTGGCCGCCCTGGTCACCACGACCTGCAGGCAACGGGCGTCGGCCACCACCGCCTGACCGCCGTCGACGGCCCAGGTGTCGACCGGGGGCTCGGCCCGGGCCAGGGGCCGGGCCCGGATCACCGGCTCCAGCTCCAGCTCGCCGGGGCGGAGGTCGGGGGTGGTGGTGGCCCGGCCGCAGAGGAGGTCGGCCAGGCGCCCGGCGGCGGCCTCCAGGGTGGGGGGCGGGGCGGTGACGGTCACGGGCCCCATGGTCGCGCGGGGGTGTGACAGTGGCGCGGATCCGTCTGGGCTGCGTGCCCCCCGGGACGGCTCCGGGCCAGGGGTAGGATCGGGC
>JBOGHU010000118.1:0-13151 GCA_050742255.1 Acidimicrobiales bacterium | reverse complement strand
GAGCTTGTCGGTGAGGAGGTGATCGCCACCCGCTGATCTACCATCACACAAGCCACCCAGGGCACTCGGACGCACCTACATTTTCGGTGATCGCCGACCTGCATTTTCCGCGATCCGCGACACCGTCACGTCCTCGAGCATCTCCCACTCCTTCACGATGCCCTCACCACCCGGGGCCGCCCCGGCGCCGCCGCTCCCCCGGCGCAGGCCGTACCGCCGGATCCGCATCGGGTAGTACCGCTCCAGCGCCTCCACGGGCGTGTCTCTGGTGTTGGTCATGCCCGTGTGAATTCTAGATTCCCCCGGCCTGACCGGAACCGACAGGCATTGTGTTGGTCATGCCCGTGTGCACGCCGCCCGTGCAAGGGCGCCTCTGCAAGCGGGTGAACCCTCGCCCAGGCGCCCCCAGGCCGGCCGGTCAAGCACGAGCGATTCGTTGGCTGATCCTGGTGTCGGGCCGGAGCTTTCGCGTAGCGTTTCGCGTAGTGACCACGTCAGAGGGCGCTCCACGGCGCCGCGTGCGCGAGCAGGGCCTCCCGTGAGGGAGGCCCTGACCTGCACGTTCTTGGAGCGGACGACGGGATTCGAACCCGCGACCCTCACCTTGGCAAGGTGATGCTCTACCAACTGAGCCACGTCCGCGTGGGCCCACACTCTAGCAACCCCGGTCCGCACGAGGCACTACCTGACTAGCGACCGGCGGCGTCCTCGCCCTTGGGCCGCAGGTCGATTCGCAGCACCAGAACCCCGTCCTCCAGCGCTCCCTCGGCGTCGCCGACCATGGCGAAGTCCTGGTAGTCGAGCTGGGCCTGGGCGAGGAACTGCTGGCGCTCGGCCCCGGCGACGGGGGGAAGGGGCCGGTTGCGCACCGCCTTGGCCCGGTCCCGGAACCGCTGGATCATCGCCTCGATGTCGATCCCCTCGGCCATGGCCCGACACTAGCCAGCCCGGCTCCGCGGCCCGGACCGCGGCCCGGACGGGATCACCCCTACCGCTGGTGGCGGGGGCACGACCACGTGCTCCTGCCCCCGACGGTGCGACGTTGGAGAGGGGTGCCGTCGCGGGGGCATCTCCCCCCGAGGATCCGGGCAGGGTGGAGGTCACCGGTGTGGGACCCGCCCCTGGCCATGAGGTCGGCCAGGGCCGCCCCGAGGTGGCGGTGGAGCCGACGCATCTCGGCAGGGGTGAGGGAGCCGGCCGGCCGGGCTGGGTCGAGGCCGGCCCGGTACAGCACCTCGTCGGCCACCAGGTTGCCCACCCCGGCCAGCCGGGACTGGTCCAGCAGCCGGACCTTGAGGGGGGCCGTGCTCCCCTCCAACGCTCGCCGCAGGCCGGCGGGGGTGACGGCCAGGGCGTCCGTGCCGAGTCGCGACTCGTCGGGGTCGAGGATCACCCCACCTAGGCGCCGGGGATCCCGCACCACCAGTCCCCCACCGTCGGCGAACCCAAAAGAGACCCGGTCCCAGGCTCCCTCCTCCCGTCCACCGGAGCCCACCAGCCTGCCGACCCCCGCCACCCCGTCCACCAGCAGCCGTCCCGACATGCCGAACCGCAGACCGACGGTCGGGGCCCGCCCGGCGCCGTCACCCGAGTCGCCGGCGGTGTCGAGCAGCAGCAGCTTCCCCACCCGCCGGGCGGCGGTGAAGGACCGGCCCTCCACCGCCGCGACCAGTCTCGAGGCGGTGAGCCCCTCCTTGAGGTACCAGGGGTCGGGCGCCACCACGTTGGTGACCACTCGCCCCAGAGCCCCCTCGGCCAGGTACCGGTAGCTTTCCACCTCGGGCAGCTCGGGCACTACGACCACCCTGCCAGCACGGGGAACAACGCTGCCGGCCGTAGGGTTGCCACCACGTCCCGGCCGGCCGGATAGGTGCAACAGCCATGATCGCTCTTCCCAACCTCCGAACCCGGGCCTGGCCCGTCCTGGCTCTGGCCCTGCTCCTCCTCAGCGCCTGCGGCAGCGACGAGGACGGGACGGGTCCCCTCGCCTCGGGCACCGGCTCCCCCGGGTGCCCCTCGGGCCTCGACCTGCCGGCCGGGACCGACGTGCGAGGCAGCGCGGCCATCGAGGGAGGCACCGTCACCCTCGAGGCCGGCGACCTCTTCTTCGAGCCGACCTGTGTCACCGAGGTGTCGCCGGGCACGGTGTCGGTCACGGTCGAGAACGTGGGCCAGACCCTGCACAACATCAGGGTGGACGACCAGGGCGTCGACACCGACGTCGCCGCCGGGGAGACCGTCACCGTGGAGATCGAGGTGGACGACCGACCCGTGACCTTCGTCTGCAAGTACCACACCACCACGGGGATGAACGGGGCGCTGGTCCCCACCGGGGCCTGACGGCGGCGCGCCGGCCGGCGGCCGCCATCGGGCCGTTCATCCCCGGGTGGCCGCCGCCAGGGCCCGGACCACGTCGGCGATGATGTCGTCGGGGTGCTCCAGGCCCACCGACATCCGCACCAGCCCGTCGCCCACACCCATCGCCGCCCGCTCCTCGGGCGACAGGGTGGCCGCAGTGGTCGACGCCGGGTGGGTCACCAGGGTCTCGGGCCCCCCCAGGGAGGGGGCCAGGTGGCAGAGCTGCACCGCCTCGGCGAAGCGCCGGCCCGCCTCCCAGCCGCCGCTCAGGTCGAAGCTGAGGATCCCCCCGCCGAGGGCCATCTGGCGCTTGGCCAGGTCCCGCTGGGGGTGCGAGTCGAGCCCGGGGTAGTTGACCCGCTCCACCGCCGGGTGGTCCTCGAGGAACTCGGCCAGGCGCTGGGCGCTGGCGCTCTGCTGGCGGATCCGGGGCCCGAGGGTGCGGATGCCCCGCAGGCCGTTGAGGGCGTCGAACGGCGAGGCCGCCGCCCCGTGGATCGTGTGGTAGTTCCAGACCCACTGGATCAGGTCCTCGGCCCCGGCGATGACCCCGAGGGTGGCGTCGTTGTGGCCCGACAGGCTCTTGGTGGCGGAGTGCACCACCAGATCCACCCCGTACTCGAGGGGACGCTGGATCAGGGGCCCGGCGAAGGTCGAGTCCACCACCGTCAGGGGACCGGCTATGGCCCCCACCGCCTCCAGGTCGACCAGGTGCAGCACCGGGTTGGCCGGGCTCTCCACGAACACCAGCACCGTCTTGCCCGGGACCACCGCGGCGGCGATGGCGTCGGGGTCGGTGCCGTCGACGAAGGTGACGTCGATGCCGAAGCGGGGACAGACGCCCAGGAACAGCAGCGAGGTGGCCGAGTAGAGTTGGCGCTGGGCCACGACGTGGTCACCCTGGGAGCACAGGGCCAGCACGACCGAGGAGATGGCGCCCATACCCGAGGCGAAGGCCTGGGCCCCCTCGGCCCCCTCCAAGGCGGCCACCGCCTGCTCGAAGGCCCGCACCGTAGGGTTGCCGTGGCGGCTGTAGAAGTGGTCGGCCCTGGGCGTGGTGGCCAGGCGCAGGCTCTCCTCGATGGAGTCCATCTCGAAGGTGCTCGACGCCCACAGCGGCGGGGCCAGCGACTTCCCGTTCTCCGCCCGCCCGGCCAGTATGGCCCTGGTCTCCAGCCGGTACGACGGGGTGTCGTCGGCCGGGGCCGGCTCGGAGGGGAGGGACGGGTCCGTCATGCCTGGGCCTTCTCTGTGGCGAGGAGGAAGTCGGAAAGGGCTCCCCCCACCTGGTCGAGGTCGATCAGGAAGGCGTCGTGGCCGTGGGGGCTGTCGATCTCGACGTACTGGGCCGGCGTGCCCTGGGCCACCAGCGCTCGGTGCAGCTCCCGCTGCTGGTAGGTGGGGTACAGCGCGTCGGAGCCTATGCCCACCACCAGGGTGGGGGCGGCGATGCGGGCCATGGCCTCGGCCAAGCCCCCCCGCCCCCGGGTGACGTCGTGGAGGTCCATGGCCTTGGTCAGCACCAGGTAGGAGTTGGCGTCGAAGCGGCGGGCCAGCTTCTCGCCCTGGTACTCGAGGTACCGTTCGACCTGGAACCGCTGCCACATCGAGAAGCCGTCGAGGGCCTCCACCACCTCCCGACCGAAGCGGTCGGTGAACACGTCGTCGCTGCGGTAGGTGATCTGGGCGATCATGCGGGCGACCACCAGGCCCTCGGTGGGGCCCTCCCCCGGCGGGGCGTCGTAGTAGTCCCCTCCCCGCCAGCGGGGATCGAGGTGGATGGCCTTTCGCCCCGCGCTCCCGTAGGCGATCTGCTGGGCGCTGGCCGCCGCCGCGGTGGCGATGGTCATCAGCGACCGGACCCGCTCGGGGAACATGATCCCCCACTCCAGCACCTGCATCCCCCCCATGGAGCCACCGACCACGCCCAGCCAGCGGCGGATCCCCAGCTGGTTGGAGACCGTGGCCTGGGTGCGAACCAGGTCGCGGATCGAGACCACCGGGAACGCCGAGCCATAGGGACGCCCCTCGGGGTCGGCGGGGTTGGGCGAGGCCGGGCCGGTGGTCCCCTGGCACCCGCCCAGGACGTTGACGCACACGACGAAGTAGCGGTCGGTGTCGATGGCCTTGCCCGGCCCGATGAGGCCGTCCCACCAGCCCGGCGTGGGATGGCCCTCGCCGATGTCGCCGGCGGCGTGGGCATCGCCGGTGAGAGCGTGGCACACGAGGACACCGTTGCCCCCGTCGGGTGCGAGCTCGCCCCAGGTCTCATAGGCCACGCTGAGGTCACGCAGGAGCCCTCCGCCCTCCAGCACGAAGGGCCGGTCGGTGGCGAGGACGGCGAACCGCCGGCGGCCCTCGGGGTCACCAGGGCGCCAGGCACCGGTCACCGGCAAGGCGGCGCGCATCCCCGTCAGCGTACGCCGCGTCGGTGACAGCTCCCCAACCCATACTGAGGGGATGATCGCTGCGTTCTCCATCACGCCGGTGGGCACCGCCGAGGGTGGCCGGGGCGGCGGCGCCGGCTCGGCCGGCTCGGCCGGCTCGGTCGGCTCGGTCGGCTCGGTCGGCGATGCTGTGGCCGAGGCGGTCCGCATCGTGCGGGCCAGTGGGCTGCCCAACGAGACCAACGCCATGTTCACCAACGTCGAGGGTGACTGGGACCAGGTCATGGGGGTGATCAAGGCCTGCGTCGACAAGGTGGCCGAGATCGCCCCCCGGGTCAGCGTGGTGATCAAGGTCGACCACCGCCCCGGGGCCAGCGCCGGAGGGGGCGGTGGCCTGGTGGCCAAGGTCGCGTCGGTGGAGGAGCGGCTGGCCAGCGAGCGGCGTCGCTCCTGAGCTGCCGCTTGCCCCCCCTGCCGGTTCTCCGGTCACGTACCGTCGCTGGGCGGGGGTGGGCGACCGGAGAGCGCCTGGCCCCTGGGCGGGGCGTGGGGCTCAGCGCAGACGGACGGCCTGGAGCTGGCGGACAGCAGCCACCAGCACCAGGGCCACCAGCACCAGGGCCGACACCGCCCCCGTCGCCACCGCCCTCCCCCTCACACCACCCCCCGCACTACGGTAGGCCGCCCCCGCCCTGCCGGTATGGTGCCGACGTGCCCGGCCCGCCCGCCTCCCCTCGCCCGTTCCGCTTCGGGCTCTCCCTCGCCGGGTTCGACCACGGCCACGACTGGGCCGAGACGGCGGCCAGGGTCGAGGACCTCGGCTATGCCACCATCCTCGTGCCCGACCACCTGGGCGACCAGCTCGCTCCCCTCCCCGCCCTGGCCGCCGCCGCCGCGGGGACCACGTTGCGGGTGGGCACCTTCGTCCTCAACCAGGACCTCCACCACCCGGTGGTGCTGGCCAAGGAGGCCGCCACCCTCGACCTGCTGTCGGCAGGGCGCCTGGAGCTGGGGCTGGGCGCGGGCTGGCGGGCCGAGGAGTACCGCCGGGCCGGCATCACCTTCCACCCCCCCGGCGTCCGGGTGGCCCGACTCAGTGAGGCCGTGGCCGTGCTCAAGGGCCTGTGGTCGGGCCGGCCGTTCTCCTTCACCGGCGACCACTACCGGATCACCCAGCTGGAGGGTCGTCCGCTCCCCCACCAGCACCCTCACCCACCCCTCCTCCTCGCCGGCGCCGGGCCCCGGCTGCTCGCCCTCGCCGGCCGGGAGGCCGACGTGGTGGGGATCGCCCCCCGCGCCGGCGCCGGCGGGCACGACCTCGTCGACACCGCCCCGGCCTCGGTCGCAGCCAAGGTCGCCCTGGTGCGGGAGGCGGCCGGCCCCCGGGCCGACGCCGTGGAGCTCAACGTGCTCAACGTGGCCGTGCAGGTGACCGACGGCCACGACCGCACTGCTCGCCCCGACCGAGCCGCGGAGCTGGCCCGACGGGCAGGCCTCCCCCCCGAGCAGATCCTGGCCAGCCCCCACGTGCTGCTGGGGAGCGTGGACCAGGTGGTCGACGACCTGGAGTCACACCGGGAGCGGTTCGGGATCTCCTACATCACCGTGCCCGAGCCGGCACTGGAGTCGTTCGCCCCCGTGGTGGCCCGCCTGGCCGGGGCCTGAGGCCCGCCTTACAGGCGCTCCGCCCACCACCGCAACAGCTGCCGATCGGCCACGCCGTAGGCCCGGCACGACGCTGCCGCCGCCTCCAACAGGGCGTCCCGGCGAGAGGCCCCCTCGGTCGCCGCCGAGGCCCGTCGCACCGCCGCCGCCGCTTCGTCCCACGCCGCCCCGCCCGCAGGGGCGGGGACCTGGCGGACCTGGGCCGCGCTCAGCTTGATGCGCCCGTCCGACAGCGCCGCCCCCCCGAAGCGCCGCAGCGCCCACGCCGTCACCGGCGGAGCCAGCAGGGCGGCGGCGACGTGCCACAGCCGCCCCGGCGGGGCGGCCACGGTGATGACCGGGGTCAAGGGGAGCCACCGACCGGCCTCGTCCACCGCCGCCTCCACCACCCGGGTCTGGGTGGCCACCACCACCTTGGGGACCAGCCGGGCCCGGGCCCACCGGGCCAGGCAGGGATCGGCCGCCATCTTGGCCAGGTCGACCCGCGGCGCCAGCCAGCGGCGGCGACGGTAACGGACCGGCCGCCGGCCCCAGGTGCACGCCGCCGGGTCGATGGCCCCGACGGTCACCAGCGGGGGAAAGCGGGCGCCGTCGAGGATGCCCTCGGGGTCGTCGACGACGAACGGCTCGATCCCGTAGTACTGGTGGCGGAAGTCGGCGGCCACCGCGCACCAGCCACCGAGCGTACCGGCGGCCTCGACGTCGACCGCCGGGACGGCCTCCAGGTCGGCCAGCAGGTTCGACCAGGTCGGGGCCCGCACCAGCTCGTCCGCGTCGAGGTCCACGTCGGGCAGGGGTCGGGGAGGGGCGCCGGTGTAGCGGCGGAGCCGGCCCTGGCGGGCACCCCCTCGCCGCAGCACCGGGACGCAGACCCGTACCGCCGCATCGAAGACGCGCTCCCCCGGGACCCACAGCGACTCCAGGGCGGCCCGGTCGAGGACCGCGGCCCGAGCCGGCCGGGCGTCACGGGTGGCCAGGAACGACTGGGGCATCACCAGCGCCACCACGCCGCCGGGGCGCACCAGGTCCACGGCGTGGACCAGGAACAGCACGGCGGCGTCGGCGTAGCCCCGAGCCGCCTCCCCCACCCCGAGGCGCACTGCCACCGCCTCGGCCCGGTCCCTGGCCGTGCGCCGGCTCAGCTGGCTGAGGAAGGGGGGATTGCCCACCACCACGTCGGGGGGGGCGGGCCACCCGTCCGGACCGAGGGCCAGGGCGTCCCCCGTGACCAGGCGGGGAACGGCGGCGCCGCCGCACCACAGAGCCAGGACGGTCTCGGTGACGGCGACCGCCACCGGGTCGAGGTCGGCTCCCACCAGGCTCTGGGCCACCACCTCGGCCCGATCCCTCCGTGCGGTGGCCAGGACATCGGCCGCCGCCAGCAGGAACGACCCCCCGCCCACCGCCGGGTCGCAGACGACCGGGTCCACGGACCAGCGCCGACCATCCCCGAGCGCCCACCCCACGACCGCCTGGGCCACCGCCGGGGGCGTGTAGAACGCGCCCGCCGCCCGGCGTGCCCGCCCGTCGAGCAACGCCTCGTGGACCTGCCCCACCAGGGCGGGGGAAGCCAGGCCCGGCGCCACCGCCACCGCCTCCGGAGGTCCCCACCGCCCCAGGAGGTCCAGTGGGGGGAGGTCGACGCCCATCGCCTCGGCCACAGCCACCGCCACACCGCCCGACACCCGGGCCCGGGCACCGACCGGGTCGACTCCGCCACGGGCCTCGGCGGCGGCCCCCAGCCAGTCCCCGCCGCCCACCCGGCCCACCGGGGCTCCGGTCACCCGGCCCCGCGGCCCGGACCGGGGCACCCGCCTAGACCTTCTCGGCCACCGCGTCCCAGGCCGCCAGGCGGGACAGGCGAGGGTCGTTGGAGAAGACCTCCACGATGGGCTCGTCCAGCCCGAGGCGGCGCTGGAGCCGCATGATCTCCAGCTCCTGGTCCCACATCACCAGGGTGACGACGACGCCCGAGGCGCCGGCCCGGGCCGTGCGCCCCGAGCGGTGCAGGTAGCCCTTGTGGTCCGAGGGCGGGTCGTAGTGGAGCACCACGTCGATGTCGTCGACGTGGATCCCCCGGGCCGCCACGTCGGTCGCCACCAGCACCTCCCGGCGACCGGTGGCAAAGTCCCCGAGAGCCCGCTCCCGAGCCACCTGGCGGAGGTCGCCGTGGATGGAGCTGGCGGGGACGCCCTCCCTGCGCAGCTGGGCGGTCACCCGGTCCGCACCCCGCTTGGTGCGCACGAACACCAGGCACCGGTCGACGCTCCTGGCCACCGCCGCCGCCACCCGCAGCCTGTCCATGTGGTGCACCAAGAGGAAGCGGTGCTGCATCTCCTCCACCGTCACCTGCGGGGACGCCACCTCGTGGAACACGGGGTCCCCGAGGTAGGTGCGGACCAGGTGGCCGACGTCACCGTCGAGGGTGGCCGAGAAGAGCATGGTCTGGTGCCGGCGCTCGAGGTGGCGCAGCACCCACTCCACCTGGGGCAGGAAGCCCATGTCGGCCAGGCGGTCGGCCTCGTCGAGCACGATCGCCTCCACGTCGGCCAGCGAGACCGCGCCCCGTTCGATGAGGTCGATGAGGCGCCCGGGCGTCGCCACCACCACGTCGGTACCTCGGCGCAGCCACTGCACCTGGCGCTCCAGGTCGGCGCCACCGTAGATCGCCCGGACGCTACGACCGGCCACCTCGGCCAGGGGCGCCAGGTCGTCGCAGACCTGGACGGCCAGCTCCCGGGTGGGGACCAGCACCAGGCCGCGGGGTCGGCCGGGCCGGGCCCGCCCGACCCGCTCGACCATGGGTATGCCGAAGGCCAGGGTCTTGCCCGACCCGGTCTTGGCCTTGCCGCAGACGTCACGCCCGGCCAGGCCATCGGGGATGGCGAGGGCCTGCACAGGGAACGGCTCGGTCACCCCCTGGTCGGCCAGGACGGCCACCAGTCGATCGGGTACGCCAAGCTCCTCGAAGGTGGTGATCATCTACGTCGGTCTCCTGGGTCTGGGTCGGGGGACGCCACGTCCCACCGGTCGGGGCCGCCCACCCGACCACGTGCCGCTGGCTGCGGGCACGCCGCGAAGGATCGCCGCTCACATGAGGGCGGCGTCGCGCTGGCACCAGCGTAGCGCATGCCGGCCGATACGGAGCCGGTCGCGGCTGGCAGAGCTCGGCGGAGCGGGGCCGCCGCCGTCCGCGCCCGAGGGGCACTCCCTCAGCGCTCCCGCCGCTTGGCCTCGTCGAGCGAGGCCGAGCCCACCAGGGGCGGAGAGGGTCGCCGCCGCCATCTCCTCGGGCAGTACCGGGGGGGCCAGGTGGCCACCGTCCAGCTCGAAGACGTGGGCGCCGTCGATGGCCCTGGCCAGCGCCCGCTGCTGGGTGGGCCGGACCAGGCGGTCCCTGGTGGTGACCACCACCGCCGTGGGGACGTCGACCGCGGCGGCGACGGGTCGGAGATCGGAGCGGCCCAGGGCCCGGCCGGCGTCGGCCAGCCGGGCGGGATCGCCCCGGCGCAGCTCGCCCTTGAACCACCCCTGGTAGGGGGGAGCTCGGGCGCGTTCTCGATGGCGCTGCGGATGGTGCGGTCGACGAACCCGCGGCGGGCGCTGGACCGCAGAACGAGCTCGGCCACCCCCATCGGCGGCTCCAGGACCAGCCCCGCCACCCGCTCGGGGTGACGGTCCCACACCAGCAGGGCGACGGGACCGCCCATGGAGAAGCCGCAGACGATGGCGGGGCCCACCTGCAGGGCCGCCCGCAGGGCGGCGACGTCGGCGGCGCCCTCCAGGCTGAAGCGCTCCTCGCTGGCGATCCCCCGCCCGTGGCCTCGGTGGTCCACGGCCAGGGCCCGACAGCCCAGACGTCGCACCGGCTCGTACAGCCACCACCAGGTCAGGTCGGCGGTGGCGCCCCAGCCGTGCAGCAGCACCACCGGCGGCCACTCCCCCGAACCGATCTGGTCCCCCGACCCTCCAGGGCCACCACCCGGGCCGGCGGCAGGGGCGGGGGCATCGGCAGCTCCACCGAGTCGTGGACCGGGAGACAGAACCGCCAGGCCCGCCGGAGGTCGCCCCGCCACCGGACGGGGGACGTCACCTCGGTGAAGCCGGCGGTCACCGCACCGGGCGGCGCCGGGGCCTTCGAGTCCCTCCCGTCACCGCCCGGTACACGGCGAGGAGGATCACCGAGCCGGCGATGGCGGTGAGCCAGGTGCTGAGGTCGAAGAACTCGTCGAGGGTGTCGACGTCGAAGAGGGCGGTGGCGAGGAAGCCCCCCAGCAGGGCTCCCAGCACCCCGATGGCCATGGTGACGACGATGCCACCTGGGTCCTTGCCGGGGAAGAGGGCCTTGGCGATGCCGCCGGCGAGGAGCCCCAGCAGCAGGAAGGCGACGATTCCCATGGCTGCACCTCCTTGGTGGCCGGGTCACCCCGGCGGTGTCGTGCGCACCTCCATCCTGCCCCATCCGCGCCCCGACCGCCCGGACGGCCCCGAGCGGGGACACCCAGAAGCCTGGCACCTCCGCGTAGCATCGCGGCCCATGGGACCGCAGCCCGAGGTGGTCATCGTGGGGGCCGGGTTCGGCGGGCTGGCAGCGGGCAGGGCCCTGGCGGCGGCACCGGTCGGCGTGACCATCCTCGACGCCCACAACTACCACACCTTCCAGCCCCTGCTGTACCAGGTGGCCACCGCCGGCCTCGGTCCCGACGACATCGCCCAGGCCGTGCGGGGGATCTTCCAGCGCCATCCGCGGGTGCGCTTCCGCCTGGGCCGTGCCTGTGGGATCGACCTCGGCAGCCGGCGGCTGCGCCTCGACGGCGGAGGGGCTCTGCCCTACGACTTCCTGGTCATCGCCGCCGGCGCGACCACCGCCTACCCCCCGGTCCCCGGCGTCGAGGAGCACGCCTTGGCGGTGAAGACCCTGGAGGAGGCGGTCCGGCTGCGCAGCCACGTGCTGGCCCGCTTCGAGCAGGCGGCGGCCTGTCCCGCCCTGGTCGACGAGGGGATCCTCACGGTCGTCATCGTCGGCGGGGGTACGACCGGGGTGGAGCTGGCCGGCGCCATGAGCGAGCTGTTCTCGATGGTGCTGGCCCGGGACTTCACCCACCTCGACGTGGGCCGGGCCAAGGTCGTGCTGGTCGAGCAGACCGACCGCCTGCTCTCGACGTTCGGCCCCCGTTCCCGGGCCGCCGCCCTCTTGGCCCTTCGGGCCAAGGGGGTCGAGGTGCGGCTGAACACCTCGGTGGAGCGCGCCACCGAGCGGGCCGTCCACCTGACCGGCGGTGAGGTCGTGCCCACCCACACCCTGGTGTGGTGCGCGGGCATCCGGGCCAGCCCCCTGGCCGACGCCCTCGGCCTGCCCCAGGGCGGAGCGGGCCGGGTGGTGGTCGAGGCCGACCTCTCGGTCGCCGGCCACCCCGAGGTGTTCGTGGTGGGCGACATGGCGGCGGCCACCGACCCCGACGGGGACCTCTACCCCCAGGTGGCGCCCGTCGCCATCCAGCAGGCCCGCCACGCCGCCGCCCAGATACTGCGACGCCGGCAGGGCCAGGCCACGGAGCGGTTCCGCTACCGCGACAAGGGCACCATGGCCACCATCGGCCGCCACGCGGCGGTGGCCGAGCTGCCCTTCGGCCTGCGCTTCAGGGGCGCGGTCGCCTGGGTGCTGTGGCTGGGGCTCCACCTGATCCAGCTCATCGGCTTCCGGAACCGCCTCCAGGTGCTGCTCGACTGGAGCTGGAACTACCTCACCTACGACCGTGCCTCCCGCCTCATCCTCGGCCCAGACGGCCCAGACGGCCCAGACGGCACTAGGGGCCGGGGGGGCCAGGTCCGGTAGGTGGGGGCCCGGGCGCAGGACCCCCGGCCCCAGCGGCACGGGAAGGTCGGACAGGTGCCGGCCAGCGTCGTACGACGCCGCCGGCCTGGCAGAATGGGGCCATGCGGGTGGCCCTGGGTTCCGACGAGCACACGCCGCTGGTCGACGCCGTCGCCGGGTGCCTGGCCGAGCTGGGCCACGAGGTGGCGGTGGTGTCCGACGGCGAGCTGTGGCCCGACGTGGGCCGGCAGGTGGGCGAGGCGGTTGCGTCGGGCGGCGCCGACCGGGGCGTGGTGTGCTGCTGGACCGGCACCGGGGTGTCCATGGCCGCCAACAAGGTCCCCGGCGTGCGGGCGGCGCTGTGCACCGACGCCGAGACGGCCCGGGGCGCCAGGCGGTGGAACGACGCCAACGTGCTCGCCCTGGGGTTGCGCCTGACCTCGCCCGAGGTGGCCAGGGAGATGCTGGCCGCCTTCCTCTCGACCCCCCCCGACCCGGCCGAGGCGGCCACCCTGGCCCGCCTGGGCTGACCTGCCCCGCCCGACGCCGGCGCCGGTCGAGGGGTGCGGGATCGGGTAAGGTCGAGGGCCCCAGCCCAGACGAAGGGCGAGACCAAGGGGCGAGGCGAGGGCGAGGCGAAGGAGGTCCGGTGGCCGGCGTCGTGCTCGACGGGTTGACCAAGGTCTACCCCGACGGCACCACGGCGGTGTCCGAGCTCAACGTGTCGGTCGGCGACGGCGAGTTCATCGTGCTGGTGGGGCCCTCGGGCTGCGGCAAGACCACCGCCCTGCGGATGGTGGCCGGGCTCGAGGACATCAGCAGCGGCGATGTCCGCATCGGCGACCGCCGGGTCAACCACGTGGCCGCCAAGGACCGCGACATCGCCATGGTCTTCCAGAACTACGCCCTGTACCCCCACCTCAGCG
>JBOGHU010000117.1:0-21637 GCA_050742255.1 Acidimicrobiales bacterium | reverse complement strand
GCCATGGCCCGCCTGGGGGTGGGGGGCCGCCTGGCCGCCGTCCCCGCCGGCCGGCTCTCCGCCGGCCAGCGCCGCCGGGTGGCCCTGGCCGCCCTGGTGGCCGGCCGCCCCGAGCTGTGGCTGCTCGACGAGCCCCACGCCGGTCTCGACACCGCCGGCCGGGACCTGGTCGACGAGCTGGTGGCCGAGGCCGCCGCCGCCGGCCTCACCGTGGTGGTGGCCAGCCACGAGCCCGACCGGGTGGCGGCCCTGGCCGACCGCAGCGTGACGTTGGCGGGAGGCCGGGTGGGGACCGATCCTGTCGCCGCCCGTCGGGAGCCCGCCGGTGTGGCGTGACGCTCTCCTCGTGGCCGGAAAGGACCTGCGGACCGAGGCCCGGTCCCGGGTGACCCTCAACCAGGTGGCGCCGTTCGCGGTCCTGGTCCTGGTGCTCTTCGCCTTCGCCCTGGAGCCCGACCGGGGTGTGCTGGCGCGGGCCGCCGCCGGCCTGTTCTGGGTGGCCGTGCTGTTCTCGGCGGTGCTGGCCGTGCAGCGCTCCCACACCCTCGAGTCCTCCGAGGAGATCCGTGACGCCCTGCGCCTCTCCGGCCTGGACCCGGCGGGGATCTTCCTCGGCAAGGCCGCGGCGGTGGCGGTGCAGCTGGCGGTGCTGGAGGTGGTCCTGGGGGCAGGGGTGGTCCTGCTCTACGAGGTCGACCCCACCGCGCTGGGCACGTTGGCCACGACCGCGGCCGTGGCCACGGTGGGCCTGGCCGCGGCCGGCACCCTCTACGGGGTGCTGGTGGCGGGGCTCAGGGTGCGGGAGACCCTGCTCCCCCTCCTCCTGCTGCCGGTGGTGGCCCCGGTGCTGATCGCCGCCACCCGGGCCTCGGAGCCGGCCCTCGGGGCCACCGTGCCCCTGGGGGTGGCCACAGGGCAGTGGCTCGGCCTTCTCGGGGTCTTCGCCGTGGTCTACCTGGGCTTCGGCGTCTTGGCCTTCGGTCCGCTCCTGGAGGACGCGTGACCCCCTCGCTGGCGCCGGCACCGCCCCGGAGCCGGCACGGGGGCTGGGCCCTGACCCGGGCCCTGGGGCCGGCCGCCGCCGCCGCCCTCGCCGTCACCGTGGTCCGGGGCCTGACCCTGCCCGCCACCGTCGAGCAGGGCGCGTACTCCCGCCTGATCGCCATCCACCCCGGCCTGGCCTGGGCCTCGTACGTGTCGTTCGCGGTCACCGCCCTGGCCAGCGCGGCGTGGCTGTGGCCCCGCACCCGCTCGCCGAGGTGGGACCTGGTGGCGGGGGCCTCGGCCGAGATCGGGGTGGTCTTCACCGCCCTCACCCTGGCCACCGGTTCGATCTGGGGCCGGCCCACCTGGGGCGTGTGGTGGGTGTGGGACGCCCGCCTGACCCTGAGCGCCCTCATGCTCGCCCTGTACCTGGGCTACCTGGCGCTGCGGCGGGTGCCGGCGCCCAGGGATGTGCGGGCCCGGCGCTCGGCGGTGGCCGCCCTGTCGGCGGTGGCGGTGGTGCCGGTCAACCACTTCGCCGTCGACTGGTGGCGCACGCTCCACCAGGGACGCTCCCTTGCCCAGGCCCAACCCGGCAACGATCTCGACGCCGCCTTCGTCGGGGCCATGCTGCTGGGCTTCCTGGCCATGACCCTGCTGTACGGGTGGCTGCTGGCCCACCGGGTCCGCGTGGCCCGCCTGGAGGACGTGCTCGACGACGAGGAGCTGGCCGTCGCCCTCGAGGAGCGGCGCCGGGAGGCGGTGGTGGCGGGGTGAACGGCTACGTCGCCGCCGGGTACGGCGTCACCGTCGTCACCCTGGCCACCTACTCGGCCCGGGTGCTGTGGCGGGGCCGCCGCCTGGCCCGACGGGTCCGGGCCCGCCCCGCCCCCGGCCCCGACCAGGACCGGCTGGCTGGCTCGGCGAGGCCCTCGTGAGCCCGACACCACCGCTCCAGCTGAGCCAGAGGCCGGACGGGCCGGCGTCGGGCCCGCCCCACCGTCGGCGGGGCCACCTCCGCTTCCAGCGCGACCGGCTGCGCCTGGGCATCGTCATCGCCGCCATCAGCGGTGCGGTCGCCTTCCTGGTCATCCAGGGGCTGGGCGACGCCACCACCTACTTCCGCAACGCCGACGAGGCGGTGGCCCAGCGGGAGGAGCTGGGGACCAGCCGGTTCCGGCTCCAGGGCGCGGTGGTGCGGGGGTCGGTCCGCGGCGACGACTACTCGGTGCGCTTCGACGTGGAGTACGACTGCGCCACCCTCCCCGTCCGCCACCGGGGCGACCCGCCCGAGCTGTTCCGGCCCGGCATCCCCGTGGTCCTGGAGGGGGCCTTCGCCCCCGGCGGTGAGGTCTTCGAGAGCGACCGCATCATGGTGCGCCACACCCCCGAGTACCGGGCCGAGAACCCCGACCGCAACCTCGACGCCCTGGCGACCAAGCCCCAGCGGGGGTGCCTGCCCTCATGACCGCCGTCGTGGGCAGGGCCGGGGTCACCCTGGGCCTGGCCGCCTGCCTGTTCGGGGTGGTGACCCTGGCCGCCGGCCTGCGCCGGCGCCGCCCGCCGTTGCTGGCGGTGGGCAGCACGTACGCCTGGCTGGCCCTGGCCGGGGCGGTGCTGGCGGCGGTGGCCATGGAGATCGCGCTGGTGACCCACGACTTCTCCCTGGTCTACGTGGCCGAGAACGGCAGCCTGTCCACCCCGTTGCTGTACACCGTGGCGTCGATGTGGGGCGCCCTGGAGGGCTCGATCATCCTGTGGTCGTTGGTGCTGTGCGGCTTCACCGTGGCCGTGGTGCGCCGGTTCCGCGCCCGCCGCTCCGACCCCCTGGTGGGCTGGGCCACGCTGGTCCTGCTGGCCGTGGCCAGCTTCTTCTTCGCCCTCATGCTGGGGCCGGCCGACCCCTTCCGCACGGTGGCGGGGGCGGTGCCCACCGACGGGCCCGGCCCCAACCCGCTCCTGCAGAACCACCCCCTCATGGCCTTCCACCCCCCGATCCTCTACCTCGGCTACGTGGGCTTCAGCGTCCCGTTCGCCTTCGCCGTGGCAGGCCTGGTCACCGGCCGCGTGGGCGAGGGCTGGCTGGCCGCCACCCGGCGGTGGACGGTGGTGGCGTGGGGCTTCCTCACCACCGGCATCGTCCTGGGGGCGTGGTGGTCCTACGAGGTCCTGGGATGGGGCGGATTCTGGGCCTGGGACCCGGTGGAGAACGCCTCGCTCCTGCCCTGGCTCACCGGCACCGCCTACCTGCACTCGGTGATGGTCCAGGAGCGGCGGGGGATGCTGCGGGTCTGGAACCTCTCGCTGCTGCTGGCCACCTTCGCCCTCACCATCCTCGGCACCTTCCTGACCCGCTCGGGCGTCCTCGACTCGGTGCACTCCTTCACCGAGTCCGAGATCGGCGTCTGGCTGCTCAGCTTCTTCGCCCTCACCGTGGTGGTGACGGTGGGGCTGATCGGTTGGCGGGGGGACCGGCTGCGGGCGCCGGGTCGCATCGACTCGCCGGTGTCGCGCGAGGGGGCGTTCCTCGGCAACAACGTGCTGTTCGCCGCCTTCGCCTTCGTGGTCGTGCTGGGCACCGTGTTCCCGCTGGTGGTGGAGGCGGTGAACGGGGACCGCATCTCGGTGGGCCGCCCCTACTTCGACCGCATGACCGCCCCCATCGGCCTGGCCCTGCTGTTCCTCATGGCGGTGGCTCCGGTGCTGCCCTGGCGCAAGGCGTCGGGCGAGCTGCTGCGCACCCGCCTCTACTGGCCGGCGTGGGCGGGCGCGGGGGCGGTGGTGGTGGCGGTGGCCCTGGGGGCGCGGGGGCTGGTGCCGCTGGTGACCTTCGGGCTGGGAGGGTTGGCGGCAGGCGCCGCCGCCCGCCAGCTGGTCCTGGCCGCCGGGGCGGCCCGCCGGCGGGGTGGCTCGGCGTGGGGCGCTCTGGTGGGCCGGGCCAACGGGGGCATGGTCGTCCACCTGGGCGTGGTCGTGGTGGCGGTGGCCTTCGCCGCCAGCTCCTCCTACGCCCGCAGCGACGAGGTGCGCCTGGCTGAGGGGGAGTCGGCGCGGACGGCCGGCCACACCCTCACCTACCTGGGGACCGACGAGGAGACCACCCCCCAGAAGACGGTGATCTCGGCCCGGGTGCGGGTCGACGGCGGCCGGGTGTACGCCCCCGCCCTCAACCAGTTCCCCAACGCCACCCAGACCATCGGGACGCCCTCGGTGCGGCCCGGACTGGACGAGGACGTCTACCTCACCCTGGTGGCCGCGCCCGAGGACGAGGGGGGCACCGCGGTGATCGGGGTGGTGGTGCAGCCCCTGGTGACCTGGCTGTGGATCGGCGGGGGGATCATGGCCCTGGGCGCGGCGTTGGCGGTCTCCCCGGGCCGCCGCCGCCGCCCCACCGACCCGGCGTCGGTGCCGGCCGGCCGTGACGGCGGCGAGGAGAGGACGGCTCGTCGCCAGGAGGTCGAGCTGGGATCCCCGGCGGCGGTGCGATGAGCGGCGAGGAGGCCCCGGTGCCGGTGGCGGGGGCGGGCTCCCCGGGGCCCCCCGCAGGGGCCCCGCCCCGGCGGGGGCGGGTGGCGCTGATGGGCGCGGTGGGGGTCGGGGTGGTGCTGGCCCTGCTGATCGGGGTGCTGGCCACCCGGGAGCCGTCGACGACCAAGCTGGCCGACAGCCCCCTGGTGGGCCGGCCGGCCCCCGAGATCAGCGGGCCGTCGCTCCTCGACGGCCGCTCGTTCGCCCTCTCGGGGGAGCGGGGCCGGTTCGTGCTGGTCAACTTCTTCGCCACGTGGTGCGTTCCGTGCCGGATCGAGCACCCCGAGCTGGTCCGCTTCAGCCAGGCCCACCGGGAGGCCGGCGACGCCAAGGTGGTCAGCGTGGTCTTCAGCGACAAGGCGTCCGACGTCGAGGCCTTCTTCGCCGAGCGGGGCGGTGACTGGCCGGTGGTGGACGACCCGGTTGGCCGGGTCGCCCTGGACTGGGGGGTCTCGGGGGTCCCCGAGTCCTACCTGGTGGGCCCCGAGGGGGTGGTGCGGGCCAAGGTCGTGGGGGGAGTGCGGGCCGACGAGCTGGAGGCGCTCCTGGCCCGGGCCAGGGGCGACGCCCCGGCGGCGACAGGGCGGGGGGCCTGACGTGCGGCCCTGGCGGCGCTGGCTGCCCTGGTTGGCGGTGGTGGCGGTGGTCGCCGGCGCCCTGGTGATAGGTGCCGGCGGCGACGGCGGCCCTCCGACCCCGGGCCAGCGGGCGTCGGACCTGGCGGCGTCGCTGCGCTGCCCCACCTGCCGGGGCCAGTCGGTGCGGGACTCCGACGCCCCCGCCGCCGAGGCCATCCGCACGGAGATAGCCCGCCGGATCGACGAGGGCCAGGGTGACGAGGAGATCCGGGCCTTCCTGGTCACCCGCTACGGCCCGGCGGTGCTGCTGACGCCGCCCCGCTCGGGGTTGGCGGCGCTGGTGTGGGCCTTGCCGGTGGCGGCCCTGGTCGGTGCCGTGGCCGGCCTGGCCCTGGCCTTCCGGCGCTGGCGGTCGGTCCCGGGGGGCGAGGTCAGCGACGACGACCGGGCCCTGGTGGCCTGGGCCCGCCGGTCCCGGGCCGGCGGAGGCGGCTGGTGACCGGGACGGGGACGGCGCCACAGGCGGCGGCCCCGAAGGCCGACCCCGACGCCCTGGCGGCGATGGAGGAGCAGCGGGAGTTCCTGCTCCGCTCGCTCGACGACCTGGAACGGGAGCGGGGCGCCGGCGACATCGACGAGGCGTCCTACCGCGCCCTGGTCGACGACTACACCTACCGGGCCGCCGAGGTCCTGCGGGCCATGGACGAGGGCAGGGCGGCCCTGGCCGGGACCCCGACGCGGCCGCCGACCTGGCGGGGGCGGCTCGGCGTGGTGGCGGTGGTGGCGGTGCTGGCGGTGGTGGCGGGCCTGGCGGTGGCGGCCTCGTCGGGGTCCCGGCGCCTGGGGGAGACCATCACCGGCGACATCGAGGTGCGGGGGGCCGCCCGGCTCCGGGAGGCGGCGGCCCTGGCCCAGGAGGGCCAGGTGGCCGAGGCCCTGGAGCGGTACGACCAGGTGCTGGCCGGGGACCCCGACAACGTCGAGGCCCTGGCCGAGCGGGGGCTGCTGCTGGTCTCGGTGGCCCAGGCCACCGACCGCCCGGCCCTGGCCATCGAGGGCCGGGAGTCGGTGGAGCGGGCGCTGGAGCTCCGCCCCGACGACCCGCGGTCGCTGTTCTACCTGGGCCTGGCCCTGCGCCTGGAAGGGGAGGCCGCCGGGGCCGACCAGGCCTTCCGGCGGGCGCTGGGCGCCGATCCCCCGCCTCCCCTGCGGGAGGCGATCGAGGGCTTCCTCCAAAGCGTGGGGCCGATGCCGGCGGGATGAGGGCCGGCGGGATGAGGGCCGGCGGGCCGCTGCTCAGCGGCGCGGCGGGGGGGTGAGGCAGGCCCGGGCGAAGCGGCCGTCGGGGCCGGCCTCGAGGCGCCACACCGATCCCTTCTTGGCCGACCAGTCGCCCGCCACCCGCTCCACGCCGAGGCGGTGGAGGCGGTCGAGGGTGGCGGTGACCAGGTTGCCGTGGGTGCACACCGCCGCCTCGGCCCCGCTCAGCTCCTGGAGGAGAGCCCAGGTGGCGTCGAAGTCGGCCTCCTCGGCCAGAGCGTCGTGCTCCTCCACCGGCAGGCCCAGCCGGCGGGCCAGCGGCTCCAGCGTCTGCACGCAGCGGACGTAGCGGCTGGTCACCACCCGCTTGACCTCCTCGGCGGCGAGGATCTCAGCCAGCGCCTCGGCCTGCGCCCACCCCGCCTCGGTGAGAGGCCGGAGCTCGTCGGGCGAGTCCCAGGCGTGGCGGCTGCCGGCCTTGGCGTGTCGGACCATGTGCACGGCCATCCAACGCCGATGGTAGGCGGGCCGGCGGCCGGGTGACCAACCGTCGGCGCAGGCTGGCGCCATCGGGCGGTCGCGGTGCTTGCACGAACACTCGTTCGTGGCTAAGGTCGACGAGTCACAAGGATGTGATCGTCACACCGCCTTCGTAGGGTGTGCCTACGTCGGACCCCCGGAACCGGAGGGGTCCCAGATCTGGGTCGGGTCCCCAGGCAGGCCGGCACCGCCGGCACCGACCAGCCAGCGAGAGGGACAGGAGCGAGCAGTGGAGCGAGACCAGGCACTCGGCGTGGCCGTCAACCAGATCGAGAAGCAGTTCGGCAAGGGCGCCATCATGAAGATGGGCGAGAAGGGGACGATGGCGGTTGAGGCCGTGTCCACCGGCGCCCTCTCCCTCGACCTGGCCCTGGGGATCGGCGGCCTGCCCCGGGGGCGGGTGGTGGAGATCTACGGCCCCGAGGCGTCGGGGAAGTCCACCCTGGCCATGCACGTGGTGGCCGAGTCCCAGCGCCGGGGGGGCATCTGCGCCTACATCGACGCCGAGCACGCCATGGACCCCGCCTACGCCCGGGCCATCGGCGTCGACGTCGACGAGCTGCTCATCTCCCAGCCCGACACGGGCGAGCAGGCCCTGGAGATCACCGACATGCTGATCCGCTCGGGGGCGCTCGACGTGGTGGTGATCGACTCGGTGGCCGCCCTCACCCCCCGGGCCGAGATCGAGGGGGAGATGGGCGACGCCCACGTCGGCCTCCAGGCCCGGCTCATGTCCCAGGCCCTGCGCAAGCTCACCGCCAACCTCAACCGCTCCCGCACCATATGCGTCTTCATCAACCAGCTGCGGGAGAAGATCGGGGTGCTGTTCGGCTCTCCCGAGACCACCCCCGGTGGCCGGGCGCTGAAGTTCTACTCCTCGGTCCGCCTCGACATCCGCCGCATCGAGTCCATCAAGGACGGTGTGGAGGTGGTTGGCAACAGGGCCCGGGTCAAGGTGGTGAAGAACAAGGTGGCCTCTCCCTACCGTCAGGCCGAGTTCGACATCATGTACGGCAAGGGGATCAGCCGGGAGGGCTCCCTCCTCGACGTGGGGGTCGATCTCGGCATCGTCAAGAAGTCCGGTGCCTGGTACACCTACGAGGGCGAGCAGCTGGGGCAGGGGAGGGAGAACGCCAAGACGTTCCTGGCCGAGACCCCCGAGGTGATGGTCGAGATCGCCGAGCGCATCCGGGCCCAGGTGGGTGTCGGCACCGGCAGCGGCGACGCCCCGGCCGGGGGCGGCGCCGACAGGGAGCCGGTCCGGTCAGGAGGCGGGGGGGGTGGCAACGGCACCACCGCCTAACCTGGCAGGCGGTGAGCCGCAGGTACGCCATCCGCACCTTCGGGTGCCAGATGAACGCGCACGACTCCGAGCGCATCGCTGGGCTGTTGGAGGCCGACGGCCTGGAGGCGACCGACGACGTGGCCGAGGCCGACGTGGTGGTGCTCAACACCTGCTGCATCCGCGAGAACGCCGACAACAAGCTGTACGGCAACCTCGGCCACCTCAAGGCCCTCAAGGCCGCCCGGCCGGGCATGCAGATCGTGGTGGGGGGCTGCCTGGCCCAGAAGGACCGGGACCTGATCCAGCGGCGGGCCCCCCACGTCGACGTGGTGATGGGAACCCACAACGTGGGCCATGCCACCGACCTGCTGCGCCGGGCGGAGCGGGAGGGGCCCGTGGTCGAGATCCTGGAGGAGAGCGAGGCCTTCCCCTCCGCCCTGCCGGTGCGCCGGGACCTGGCCTGGTCGGCGTGGGTGACCATCCAGATCGGCTGCGACAACCGCTGCGCCTTCTGCATCGTCCCCGCCGTGCGCGGCGCCGAGATCAGCCGGCCCGTGGCCGAGGTGGTGGCCGAGGTGGAGGCCCTGGCCGCCGCCGGCACCGCCGAGGTGACCCTCCTGGGCCAGAACGTCAACTCCTACGGGCGGGACCTGACCCGGGCCCGGCGGGCCGCGGGTGAGGCGGTGCGGGCCCGACCCCTCTTCGCCGACCTGCTGCGGCAGGTGGGAGCGGTGCCGGGCATGCGCCGGGTCCGCTTCACCAGCCCCCACCCCAAGGACCTCGGTCCCGAGACCATCGCCGCCATGGCCGAGACCGGGGCGGCCTGCGACCACCTCCACCTGCCCCTCCAGGCCGGGAGCGACCGGGTGCTGGCCGCCATGCACCGGGGCTACACCGCCGAGCGGTACCTGGACCGCCTGGCCCAGGCCCGGGCTGCCATCCCCGACCTGGCCGTCACCACCGACCTCATCGTGGGCTTCCCCGGCGAGACCGACGCCGACTTCGAGAAGACCCTGGAGGTGGTGGCCGCCGCCGGGTACGACAGCGCCTACACCTTCGTCTTCAGCCCCCGTCCCGGCACCGAGGCGGCCGGGCGGGTCGCGGACTTCGTCCCCGCCCCGGCGGTGGCCGAGCGCTTCGAGCGGCTGCGGGTGGTGGTGGAGCGCGCCGCCCTGGCCCGCCACCGGGCCCGGGTGGGGCGGGTGGAGGAGGTGCTGGTGGAGGGACCCTCCAGGAAGGACGCCGACGTGGTCACCGGCCGGACGGGCCAGAACAAGCTGGTGCACTTCCGGCCCGGGGGACACGGCCCCCTCCCGGGGGGGACCTTCGCCGACGTGCGGGTCACCAGCGCCGGACCCCACCACCTCATGGGCGACCTGGTGGCGGTCACCGCCGGGCCCCGCCACCGCACCCGGATCCCGGTGGTGGCCGGCTAGGGGTGTCGGTCGGCCCCCACCCCGTTCTCCGGTCACCCGACGTCGCCGGGCGAAGGTGAGCGACCGGAGAGCGAGCCGCCGGCGCCGGCGATCACGCCCGGCGGTGGCCGTAGGCTGGCGTGGTGGTCGCCTGCGCCGGCGTGATCGGCACCACCGCCCCCCTGTGACCCGACGCCCCCGCCACCTGGCCATAGTCGGCCCCACCGCCTCGGGGAAGTCGGCCCTGGCCCTGCAGCTGGCCCGCCGCCGCCCCGATGTGGAGATCCTGGCCGTGGACTCCATGCAGGTGTACCGGGGCATGGACATCGGTACGGCCAAGCCCACCCTCCCCGAGCAGGCGGAGGTGCCCCACCACCTCCTCGACCTGGCCGACCCGGCCGAGGAGTTCACCGTCGCCCGCTTCCAGGCCGCCGCCCGCCGGGCCCTCCAAGCCGTGGAGGGCAGAGGCCACCGGGCCCTGCTGGTGGCCGGCACCGGGCTGTACCTGCGGGCGGTGGTGGACGACCTGGACCTGCCGGGGAGGTGGCCGGAGCTGCGGGCCGAGCTGGAGGCCCGGGCCACCACCCCGAAGGCCGTCTCCGCCCTCCACGCCCGCCTGGCCGCCCTCGACCCCCCCGCCGCCGCCCGCATCCAGCCCGCCGACTCCCGCCGGGTGGTGCGGGCCCTCGAGGTCACCTGGGGCAGCGGCCGCCCCTTCTCCTCCTTCGGCCCCGGCCTGGGGGCGTACCCGCCCTCGCCCATCGCCCAGGTGGGGCTGCGCCCACCCCCCGCCGAGCTCGACGGGCGGATCGAACGCCGCCTGGCCGCCATGCTCGACGCCGGGCTGGTGGAGGAGGCCCGCCGCCTCCACGCCCGCCCCGCCGGCCTGTCCCGCACCGCCGGCCAGGCCCTGGGCTACCGGGAGGTGCTGGCCCACCTGGCCGGCGAGCGCACCCTCGAAGAGGCTGCGGCCGAGGCCGTGCGCCGGACCCGGGCCTTCGCCCGCCGCCAGCTGCGGTGGTTCCGCCGGGACCCCCGGATCGCCTGGGTCGACGACCCCGGCAAAGCCCTCGCCGCGGTGGCGCCCCTGCTGGGAGACTGGGCGGCGTGACCCCCGCCCCTCTGGTCCGGCTCTCCAAGCACCACGCCCTGGGCAACGACTTCCTGGTCCTGGTCGACCTGGACGGGCGGCTCCCCGTGGGCGCCGACCGGGCCCGGGCCCTGTGCGACCGGCGCCTCGGGGTGGGGGCGGACGGGCTGATCCGGGTCTCGCCCGGCACCGGTGAGGCCGACGTCACCATGACCCTGCGCAACGCCGACGGCAGCCGGGCCGAGACCAGCGGCAACGGGCTGCGGTGCCTGGCCCAGGCGGTGCTGGGTCCGAGGGGCGGCGACCGCCTGACCGTGGCCACCGACGCCGGTCCCCGCCGGGTCCGGGTCCTCGACCGCCCCGACGACCGCACCGTGGTGGCCGCCGCCGAGCTGGGCACGGCCAAGGTCGTGGCCGCCGGGGGGGGCGCGAGCGAGGTCGACCTGGGCAACCCCCACCTGGTGGTGGTGGCCGGTCCTCCCGGTGGCGGGGGCCCGCCCGACCTCGAGGCCCTGGGGCGGGCCCACCCCGACCGCAACGTGGAGGTGGTCACCCCCGGGCCCGAGCCCGGTGCCGTCTCCGTGTGGGTATGGGAGCGGGGGGTGGGGGAGACCCGGGCCTGCGGTACGGGGGCGGGGGCGGCGGCGGCCGCCCTCTGGGACCGGGGGGCGCTGCCGGCCGGCGCCACCATCACCGTCCACCTGCCCGGTGGCGACCTCGAGGTGGCGGCCGGGCCTCACGGCGCCCTCACCCTCACCGGCCCCGCCGTCCACGTCGCCGACCTCGAGGTGCCATGGCCCTGATCCAGCGCTCCTTCCGGGAGCGGATCGTGGCGGTGGGGGTAACCCTCCCCCCGGCCACGCCGGAGGAGACCGAGGCCCACCTCGACGAGCTGGCCCTGCTCGTCGACACCGCCGGCGCCGACGTGGTGGACCGTGTCCTCCAGAGCCGGGACCGCCCCGACCCCGCCACCTACGTGGGCCGGGGCAAGGCCGCCGAGCTACGGGCGGTCTGCGAGGCGATCGACGCCGACACCGTGGTCTTCGATGCCGACCTCAGCCCCGCCCAGAGCCGCAACCTGGAGAAGATCCTGGGGCGGACCGCCATCGACCGCACCGCGGTCATCCTCGACATCTTCGCCCAGAACGCCCGCACCCAGGCCGGCCGCACCCAGGTGGAGCTGGCCCAGCTCCGGTACCGCCTTCCCCGCCTGCGGGGCCGGGGCACCCAGCTGTCCCGCCAGGCGGGGGCCCTCGGTGCCGGCGGGGCCCGGGCCCCCATCGGCTCCCGCGGCCCGGGCGAGACCCAGCTGGAGGTCGACCGCCGCCGCCTCCTCCAGCGGGTGTCCCGCCTGGAGACCCAGCTCGAGCGGCTGAGCCGCACCCGGCGCACCCAGCGCAAGGGCCGGGCCCGGGCGGGGAACCGCACAGTGTCGCTCGTGGGCTACACCAACGCCGGCAAGTCCACCCTCCTCAACCGCCTCACCGACGCCGGGGTGGTGGTGGCGGACCGCCTGTTCGCCACCTTGGACCCTCGGGTCCGCCGCCTCCAGCTCCCGGGTGGGGAGACGGTGCTGGTGTCCGACACCGTGGGCTTCGTGCGCAAGCTGCCCCACCAGCTGGTGGAGGCGTTCCGCTCCACCCTGGAGGTGGTGTCCCGCTCCGACCTGCTCGTGCACGTGGTCGACGCCGCCGCCCCCGATCCCGAGGCCCAGGTGGAGGCGGTGCGGGCGGTGCTGGGTGAGATCGGCGCAGGCGACGTCCCCGAGCTGGTGGCGATCAACAAGGCCGCCGCCACCGCCGAGGCCAAGCGCCTGGTCGACCGCCACCCAGGGTCGGTGGTGCTGTCGGCCCGCACCGGGGAGGGGGTGGACGAGCTGCTGGCCGCCATGGCCGACCGCCTGCGGACAGCCGTCCCGGTGGTGGAGCTGGTGGTCCCCTACGACCGGGGCGACGTGGTGGCTGCCCTCCACCGGGAGGGCCAGGTGCTGGTGGAGGTGCACGAGGTCGAGGCCACCCGCCTGCGGGCCCGCCTGGACTCCACCGCCGCCAGCCGGTACCGCCAGTTCGTGACGTGACCGGCCCCCCCCAGAGCACACCAGGGTTCATCCCGCCCACCTACCCCTACGACCGTCTGGCCCCCCTGGCCGCCGCCGCCGCCGCCCACGACGGGGGCGTGGTCGACCTGTCGGTGGGCGCCCCCCACGACCCCCCGCCGCCGGCAGTGCGCGTCGCCCTGGCCGTCTCGGGGGCGGAGGCCGGCTACCCGCCCTCGGTGGGCAGCGCCCGGTTCCGGGAGGCGGCGGCGGGGTGGCTGGCCCGCCGCCTGGGCGTCGAGGTGCCGCCCCTGCAGGTGGCGGCCTGCGTGGGCACCAAGGAGCTGGTGGTGGGGCTGCCCCACTGGCTGCGCCTGCGGACCCCGGGGCGGGACACGGTGCTGTACCCCGCCACCAGCTACCCCAGCTACGCCATGGGCGCGGCCCTGGCCGGCTGCCGGGCCGTGCCCGTCCCCCTCGACGGGTGCTGGCGGCTCGACCCTTCGGCCATCGACCCCGCCGATGCCGGGCGGGCCCTCTGCCTGTGGTCCAACACCCCCGGGAACCCGGCCGGGGGCCTCGACGACCTGGCGGCGGTGGTGGGGTGGGGCCGGGACCACGGGGTGCTGGTGCTCTCCGACGAGTGCTACGTGGAGCTCACCTGGGACGGCCCCCGCCGCAGCGCCCTGCAGTCGGGCGCCGAGGGCGTGCTGGCCCTCCACTCGCTGTCCAAGCGGTCCAACCTGGCCGGGCTGCGGGCCGGCTTCTACACCGGGGACGCCGCCCTGGTGGACTACCTGGCCGAGGTGCGCAAGCACGCCGGCTTCATGGTCCCCGGGCCGGTCCAGCACGCCGCCGCCCTGGCCCTCGACGACGACGCCCACGTCGAGGCCCAGGCCCGCCGTTACCGCCGGCGCCTCGAGCGGGCCCGCCGCCTGCTGGCCGACGCCTTCGGCATCGACGTCCCCCTGCCCGGGGGGGGCTTCTACCTGTGGGTCCCCGCCCCCGGCGGCGACGCCTGGGCCTTCGCCCGACGCCTGGCCGCCGACGCCGGCTGCCTGGTCACTCCGGGCGAGTTCTTCGGCGACCAGGCGGTCGGCCACGTGCGCCTGGCCGTGGTCCAGCCCGACGACCGGCTGGAGCTGGTGGCGGCCCGGCTGGGGGTCAGCCCACGGTGAAGGACGTGACCATCCCCTCTTCCACGTGGCTCTTGATGGCGCCGCCGGGCTCCTCCTCGACGATGTTGCACAGCAGGACGTAGTCGCCGGCGGCTAGCTCGAAGGTCCCCTCGCAGGTCTTGCCCGGCCCGAACGGCTCGATCTCGCCGATCACCGCCCCCTCGGGCAGGGCGTCCTCGTCGACCCCGCCCCCCTCGATGGGCAGCTCGCTGGCCGAGGCGGCCCGCACGATCACCAGCTCGTGCTCCTCCTTGCCCTCGTTGGCGGCCTCGAAGGTGACCGGTCCGGCGGCCACCTGGTCCGGATCGGGGGTCACCTGCCACTCCTCCAGGGTCACGCCCACCTCGGCGGCCCCGGCCGCCTCGGTGGTGCCCTCCGTCCTGCACCCCCCGCCCGGCCCCGAGGCCGAGCCGGTGGCCGAGCCCGACGCCGAGCCCGACGCCGAGCCCGACGCCGAGGCGGAGCCCTCCCCATCGAGGGTGCGGACGCCACCACCGTCGTCGTCACCGCAGGCGGCCAGCACGACGGTGGCGGCGGCGAGGAGGGCGAGGGTGGTGCGCAGGCGACGGGACGGTGGCATCGGGCAAGCCTCCTTGGTCGGGGTGATTAGGGAACCCTAACACGGAGGCTCCGATAGTCTGCCGGCGTGGCCGACCTTCGTGCCCAGATCGACGCCCTGTGGGAGCGCCGGGAGGAGCTGGAGCCCGGGGACCCCGAGGCGGGGGAGGTCATCCTGGAGGCGGTGGGCCTGCTCGACACCGGGGAGGCCAGGGTGGCCGAGGTGGATCCCGCCACCGATCAGGTGGTGGTGCACGAGTGGCTGAAGCGGGCCATCGTGCTGCTGTTCCGCCAGAGCCGGATGGACACCGTCGAGGTCGGCCCCTTCGAGTTCGCCGATCGCATCCCCTTGAAGGGGGGGTACGAGGCAGCCGGGGTGCGGGTGGCGCCGGGGGCCTCGGCCCGGTGGGGCTCGTTCCTCGATCGTGGCGTGGTGCTCATGCCCAGCTACGTCAACATCGGGGCCCGGGTAGGGGCGGGCACCATGGTCGACACCTGGGCCACGGTCGGGTCGTGTGCCCAGGTGGGGGCCGACGTCCACCTCTCGGGCGGGGTGGGCCTGGGGGGGGTGCTGGAACCGGCCCAGGCGGCCCCGGTGATCGTCGGGGACGGCTGCATGATCGGCAGCCGGTGCGTGATCACCCAGGGTGCCCGGGTGGGACGGGGCGCCGTCCTGGGGGAGGGCGCCATCCTCAACCCCACCATCCCGGTGATCGACGCCCAGTCAGGGGAGGAGCTGAGCCGGGGCGTGGTGCCGCCGTGGTGCGTGGCGGTGGGCGCCACCCGGCGCCGGGAGCTCCCGGGCGGGGAGTTCGGCCTGCCCTGCGTGCTCGTCCTCAAGCGGCTGGCGGAGGGGGAGCGCTACGACAAGGCCCGGCTGAACGAGGTGCTTCGGGCCCACGCCCCCGCCCCGTGAGAGACCTGGTGGCCCTCACCGCCGAGCTGGTCGACATCCCCTCGGTGAGCCACCACGAGGGCCCCCTCGCCGACCACCTCGAGGGGGTGCTGGCCGGCGTGGGATGGCTGGCCGTGGACCGCCACGGCGACAACGTGGTGGCCCGCACCGACCTGGGCCGGCGGCACCGCCTGATCCTGGCCGCCCACATCGACACCGTTCCGCCCGACGGCAACCAGGCGGCCCGGGTGGAGGGCGACACGGTGTGGGGCCTGGGGGCGTCGGACATGAAGGCGGGGCTGGCGGTCTTCCTGGAGCTGGCCCGCACGGTGGCCGATCCCGCCGTCGACGTGACCTACGTCTTCTACGCCTGCGAGGAGGTGGAGGCGGCCCACAACGGGCTGGGCCACCTGTTCCGGGACCGACCCGACCTGGTGGGGGGGGACGCGGCCATCCTGGGCGAGCCCACTCGGGGGGCGGTGGAGGCGGGGTGCCAGGGGACCATGCGCCTGCGGGTCACCCTGGCCGGAGCCCGGGCCCACACCTCGCGCCCGTGGCTGGGGGTCAACGCCGTGCACCGCCTGGGCCCCCTCCTGGGCCTCCTGGACGGCTACCGGGGCCGCCGCCCGGTGCTGGCCGGGTGCGAGTACTCCGAGGCGCTCCAGGCGGTGGGGGTGGAGGGGGGGGTGGCCGGCAACGTGGTGCCCGACCGGGCCAGCCTGCTGGTGAACCACCGCTTCGCCCCCGACCGCACGCCCGAGCAGGCCGAGGCCCGCCTGCGGGACGTGCTGGCCCCCGCCCTGGGCGACGGCGACACGGCCGAGCTGGTCGACGTGGCCCCCGGTGCCGCCCCCGGCCTCGACCACGCCCTGCTGCGGCCCCTGGTGGAGCGTCACCGCCTGGAGGTGCGGGCCAAGCTGGGCTGGACCGACGTGGCCCGCTTCGCCGCCGCCGGGGTCCCTGCCTGCAACCTCGGCCCGGGCGACCCCGACCTGGCCCACACCGCCGGGGAGCGGGCCGAGCGGGGGCCCATGGAGGCCACCCTGGCGGTGCTGTCCGACCTGCTCCGGCGGGGTACCGGGCCGAGCTGGTGAGGGTGGCGGCGCGGCACCGCCTCTACGTGGGCGGGGACTGGGTCACCCCGGCGGGCACCGGCACCATCGCGGTGGTGGACCCCACCACCGAGTCGCAGCTGGCCACCGTCCCCGACGCCACCCCCGCCGACGTGGACCGGGCGGTACGGGCGGCCCGGCTGGCCTTCGCCCCCTGGTCGGAGGTCCCGGTGGGCGAGCGGGCCCGGCTGGTGGCCGCCCTGGCCGACGGGATCGAGGCCCGCACCGACGGGCTGGCCGACCTGCTGGCCCGGGAGCTGGGCATGCCGCTCCCCCAGTGCGGCCCGGTGCAGGTGGGCCTGGCCCTCGCCGCCCTGCGCTCCATGGTCGAGGTGGCGGCGTCGTTCCCCTTCGAGGAGCCGGCGGGGGAGTCGTGCCTGGTGCGGGAGCCGGTCGGGGTGGTCGCCGCCATCACCCCCTGGAACTACCCGCTGTACCAGGTGGCGGCCAAGGTGGCGCCGGCCCTGGCCGCCGGCTGCACCGTGGTGCTCAAGCCCAGCGAGGTGACCCCGCTGAACGCCTTCGTCCTGGCCGAGGTGGCCGAGGAGGTGGGGCTGCCGCCCGGCGTGCTCAACCTCGTCACCGGCACCGGACCGGTGGTGGGCGAGGCGCTGGCCTCCCATCCCGAGGTGGACATGGTGTCGCTCACGGGCTCCACCCGGGCCGGGCGCCGGGCCTCGGAGCTGGCCGCCGCCACGGTCAAGCGGGTGACCCTGGAGCTGGGCGGCAAGTCCGCTGCCGTGGTCCTCGACGACGCCGACCTGGGCCGGGCCGTGCCCGGCGTGGTGGCTTCGGCCTACGCCAACTGCGGCCAGGCCTGCTCGGCCCAGACCCGCCTGCTGGTGCCCCGCCCGGCGCTGGGGGAGGCCGAGGAGGCGGCGGTGAGGGCGGCGTCGTCCTACGTGCCGGGGGACCCCTTCGCCCCCGGCACCACGCTCGGTCCGCTGGTATCGGCCACCCAGCGGCAGCGGGTGCGGGGCTTGGTCCGGGCCGGGGTCGACGAGGGGGCTCGGCTCCTGACCGGCGGCACCGAGCCGCCGCCGGGCCTGGAGCGGGGGTGGTTCGTGCGCCCCACGGTGTTCTCAGGGGTGGCGCCGGCGATGACCGTCGCCCAGCAGGAGATCTTCGGGCCGGTGCTGTCCATCCTCCCCTACGACGGCGAGGACCAGGCCGTCGAGATCGCCAACGGCACCGTCTACGGTCTCTCGGGAGGGGTCTGGTCGGCCGAGCTGGAGCGGGCCCGGCAGGTGGCCCGCCGGCTGCGCACCGGCCACGTGCTGCTCAACGGCAGCCCGTTCACCCCCGAGGCGCCGTTCGGGGGCTACCGGCAGTCGGGCAACGGCCGGGAGCTGGGCCGCCCGGGCCTGGAGGAGTACCTGGAGCTGAAGTGGATCCAGGCCTGAAGGGTCTTGGGCCAGGCTCAGGACCCGGCGCCCTCATCCGCCAGCTCCTCCCACCACGAGCGGATCACCAGCACCAGCTGGTCGCCGGCGTCGTCGGGGACGAAGTGGCCCGCGGCCCGGAGGTCGACGGTGGTGTGGTGGGGGAAGAGCGACTCGAACCGGCGCTTCTCGTCCTGGCGGAACGCTCGGTCCCTGTCGGCCCAGGTGATGAGGGTCGGTCGGTCGGCCAGGCGTGCGAGGTTGGCCTCGACCTGGCTCAGGAACCCCGAGGCGGCCACGATCTCCCTGGGCAGGACGGCCATGGGCTCCCTGGCCTCCTTCTCGGTGAAGGGGCCCCGGTAGTGGGCCCGCTCGGCGGCGGTGAGCCGGCGCCGCCGGTGGCCGCCGGGCACGAGGACGTTCACGAAGGCGTTGGCCTCGCCGATGAGGAACCGGCCGACCGGCCCGCCCATGACGGTGGAGAACCACTGGTGGCGGCGGTTGCCGGACACCGGCCAGGCCCAGGTGTTGGCGATGACCAGGGCCCGGTAGCGCTCCGGTGCCCGTCCCGCCGCGCCCAGCCCGATGGGGCCGCCCCAGTCGTGGACCATGAGGGTCACCTCGGACAGGTCGAGGTGGGCCACGAAGGCCTCGACGACCGAGGAGTGCTCGGCGGCGCCGAAGCCGTACCCGGGGCGGGGGTGGGAGAGGCCGAAGCCCGGGTAGTCGAGGGCGATGCAGCGGGACCGGTCCCGCAGGCCGGCCACCAGGTCCCGGTATAGGAAGGACCACGTGGGGTTGCCGTGGAGCATGAGCAGCACCGGCCCCACGCCCTCGTCCACGTAGTGGATGCTGTTGCCGTCGACGTCGACGAAGCGGCTCTGGAATGGGAACAGCTCGTCGCTCACCCAGGCGGGGCGCACCCCCGCCGTGCCCGTGGTCATGGGACCAGACTAGGGGTGCGGAGCACGGCCGTTGCGCCGTTCGTGGGCGCTGGGCACCGTCATGGCCGGCTGACCGCGCCCAAACCGGGCTCCGCCTCACTCGGCCAGGACGGCGCCGACCACCGCCCCCACGAACAGGGGGATGTCCTCGGCGAGCACGGCCACGAACACGCCGATGCCGGCGAGGGTCCCGAGCACCGGGAGGTCGAAGAGGGCCAGGACCGCGCCCACCGCCACCGCCAGGAGCACGGCCGGGGCGAAGGCGGCGGCGACGGCCCGCCCCGTGGTCCCGGCCTTCCAGGACGAGGCCGGCGATGCCCGGGCCCAGCACCGGCAGCCAGAACAACGCCACCGACAGCCCGACCATCCACGCCGCCGCCACCAGGAGCGAGCCCCGTGCGGAGGCGGTGGGCTGTCGGGCGCTCACCGCCGTGGTGTACCCCCGTGCCCACCACCGCACCCCTCGCCCTGCCACACCTCGGGGTTGGCCAGGCGGCGGGGGCGGCGGCCAGCCAGCAGGGCGGCCACGTCGTCGACGATCATCTGGCTGTGGTGGGCCACCACGTCGTCGGCGGCGCCGGCCAGATGGGGGGTGAGGGTGACGTTGTCGAGGCCCAGGAGGGGGTGGTCGGGGGCGAGGGGCTCGGACCAGAAGACGTCGAGGGCGGCCCCGGCGATGCGCCCCTGGGCCAGCGCCCCCACCAGGGCGGCCTCGTCGACCACCGCCGCCCGGGCGGTGTTGACCAGCACCGCGGTGGGCTTCATCAGGTCCAGCTCTGGGGCCCCGATCAGGCCGAGCGTGTCGGCTGTGAGGGAGCAGTGCAGGCTCACCACGTCGCTGGCGGCGAGGAGCTGGTCCAGGGGCGCGGCCTCCACCGGCCAGTCCGGTCGGGGGACCTGGGGGTCGCAGGCCAGCACCCGCATGCCGAAGCCCCGCAGCGCCCGGCGGGCCACCTGGCGGCCCACCGCCCCGTAGCCCACCACCCCGAGGGTGAGCCCGGCCAGCTCGGGGCCGCGGAAGTGGAAGTAGGGGATCTCCTCGCCCACCATCCACCCCCGGCCCCGCAGGTGGGCCTGGCCGGCGGCGATCGACCGGCAGTGGGCGAGGAGCAGCCCCATGGTGAAGTCGGCCACGGAGGCGGCGTTGCGGGCGGGGGCGCACAGCACCGGGATGCCGCGGGTGGTGGCGGCGTCCAGGTCGACGTTGGTGGGGTCCCCCCGGGCCGAGGCCACGATGGCGAGGTCGGGCAGGGCCCCGAGCACGGCGGCGTCGACGGTCTCCACCTCCACCACCAGGAGCTGGGCGCCACCGGCGGCGGCGACCAGGTCGTCGGCCCGAAGGGCGTGGCGGGTGGCGCCCCAGCCCGCCCGGGCCACCTCGTAGCCCAGCCTGCCCAGGCGGTCGAGGCCGGCGGATGAAAGCTCGGCGGAGACCAGCGCCCTCACGCCGGTGCCCTCACGCCGGCGCCCTCATGGGCGTCGTCCTCGGGCAGGTGGGCCCGCAGGGCGGCGTGGGCGTCCAGGAAGCGCTGGTAGGCGTCGGCGTAGGGAGCGGGGTCGCCGGCGGGGATGGTGCGGGTGGCGACGGCCGGCTCCGCCCCCGGGCATCCTGTAGCCCGGGCCACCAGCGCTGCCCCGGCCAGGGCGGCGGGCTGGGCGGCGGCGGGGACAACGAGGTCCCGGCCCAGGACCTCGGCCAGGAGGGCGGGGAAGGCGGGCTCGGCGGCGGCACCTCCGGTGACCACCACCGCCGCCGCCGGGCGCCCCAGCGCCGCCTCCAGGTCGGCCAGGTTGGCCCGGATGGCGAAGGCGTGGGCCTCCACGAAGGCCCGGGCCAGGTCGGCGTCGGTGGTGGTGGGGCGCAGGCCGACCACGGTGTTGGGCGCCTTGGTGGCCCAGGCCGCCTCGCTCCAGCAGGGCGAGGCCACCACCGCGGTGACCCCGCCGGCGCCGGGGCGGCTGGCGCCGGCCCGTTCCCACAGCTGGGCGGGGCCGGTGCCGGTGACGTCCCCCAGCCACCGAAGCATCGTCCCCGGGTAGCCGGCGTTGGTCTCCACCGCCCAGCGGTCGGGGCGCAGGTGGGTGGAGACCCACGGCCGGCGCTCGGGGTCGCGCACCACGTGGGCCGCCGCCGCCTGGACCGGGGTGGAGGAGCCGGCCACCACCGTCACCACGCCGTCGGCCAGGCCCCCGGCGCCCATGGCCGCCAGCTGGGTGTCGCCCCCGCCCGCCACGACCGGCAGGCCCACCGGCAGCCCCAGGTCGCTGATCTGCAGGGCGCCCACGACCGTGCCCGCCTCCACCAAGGGCGCCAGCCGCCCGGTGCCGATGCCCAGCTCGTCCAGCAGGTCGGTGGCCCAGGCCCGTCGGGCCACGTCGGCCAGCTGCCCGGCGCAGGCGTAGGACGCCTCGGTGGCCGCCCGGCCCCGGCCGCACAGCCGCCACAGCGCCCAGTCGTGGACGAAGAGCACCTGCCTGGTCGCCGCCCACCGCTCGGGCTGGCGCTCGGCCAGGTGCAACAGCTTGGGCAGGGTCAGCTCGGGGGCGGGCCAGTGACCGGTGAGGGCGTAGAGGGCGCCGGCCCCCACCTGCCGGCGCAGCCGGTCGAGGTGGCTGGCCCCCCGTCGGTCGCTGTTGAGCACCCCGGGGCCCACCTCGTTGGCCCCGTCGGTGAGCACGAAGCCCTGGCGCAGCGACGAGGCGGTGAGCCCGGCGTAGTCGCGGGGGGGCCGACCGGCCCCCGCCACGGCCCGGCGCAGGGCCGCCGCCGCCGCCTGCCACCACTGGCCGGGGTCGAGCTCGGCCCGGTGCCCGGGGCCCCGCAGGGCGGGGGAGGGGGCGGCGGCCTCGGCC
>JBOGHU010000116.1:0-7998 GCA_050742255.1 Acidimicrobiales bacterium | reverse complement strand
CGTGGCGGCAGCGTGCTCCTCCCGGCCCCGGACGGCGTGGTAGGCGTGGCCTCGGCCATCTCGACGCCGTTCGACCAGCCCCTTCTTCCACAGGCGCCGCAGCGTGGTCAGCACCGTGGAGTAGGCCGGAGAGGGCGGCTGGGCGATCGCTGCGCACACTTGGCCCGGCGTGCGCCACCCGCCCTCCCAGAGCACGTCCAGCACGTCGGCCTCGAGCTGGCCCCGCGGTCGGCGGGCCACGCCGCTCACCGCACTACGCCCCGGCCCTGATCCGGGCCTGGTCGAAGAGCAGCTGGAGCTGGCCCCCGAGACGCTCGGTGAGCTCGGCCACGTGGCGGCGCCGCACCCGACCGTCGGGGCCGAGCGGCGGGGGGTGGATGGGGGGGCCCACCACCAGGTGCACCCGGGTCGGCCGCAGGGCCCGGGCACCGGCGGGCATGGCCCGCTCCGAGCCGCCGATGCCCACCGGGACGAGGGGGACCTGGGCCTGGCAAGCCACGTAGGCGGCCCCGTCGTAGAGGCTCTCCACCAGCGGCCCGGACCGCCGGGTGCCCTCGGGGAACATGACCAGCGGCTCGCCGCCGCTCACCACCTCAATGCAGCGCCGCAGGGCGGCCCTGTCGGCGGTGCCCCGCCGCACCGGGAAGCCGCCCAGGGTGTCGAACAGCCACGCCGACCAGCGGTACCTCCAGACTCCCTCCTTGCCGAGGAAGCGCATCTTGCGCCGGGTCACCGCCGCCACGATAGGGGTGTCGATGTTCGAGCGGTGCACGGGGGCGAGCACGAACGCCCCCGTGGCGGGGACGTGCTCGGCGCCGTCGACACCCAGCCGCCAGTAGAGGGTGGAGAAGGCCACGATGGCGCCCCTCGCCACCCGGTAGGCGGCCACCTGGAAGCGGGAGGCGGGGGGGCCCGGCGGGGCCGGATCAGCCACGGCGTCCCCTCAGGCCAGCGCGCCCAGCAGCTGGTCGAGGATCTCCTCCACGCTACGGTCGCTGGTGTCGATGACCACCGCGTCGTGGGCCCGCATCAGGGGGTCGACCTCCCGCTCGGAGTCGACCGTGTCCCGGCGGGCCATGTCGGCGGCGACCGACTCGTACTCCAGGGACGCCACCTCCTGGTGGCGTCGACCGGCCCTGACCTCGAGGCGGGCCGTGAGGTAGGCCTTGAAGTCGGCGTCGGGGAAGACCACCGTCCCGATGTCGCGGCCCTCCACCACCGCCCCGTCCCGTCCCCGCACCCACTCCCGCTGGCGACGCACCAGGTCGGCTCGGACGGCGCGGTTGGCCGCCACCGCGCTCACGGCGCGGGTCACCTCGGGGCCCCGGATCTCGATGGTGGCGTCGACCCCGTCCACGAGCACCCGCCCTCCCTCCACGCTGAGCTCGAGGGCGGGCATGATCCTCGCCACCCGGTCCTCCTCGGTGGGGTCGACGCCGCGGCGCAGGGCGGCGAAGGCCACCGCCCGGTACATGGCGCCGGTGTCCAGGTAGTCGAGGCCCAGCCGCTCGGCCAGGGCTCGGGCCACGGTCGACTTCCCTGACCCGGCGGGACCGTCGATGGCTACGACCCGCACCGGGCCAGGTCCTCCTCGAAGCTCGGGTAGCTGGTGGCGACCGCCTCCCACCCCTCGATGGTGGTGGCGCCGGTGGCGGCCAGGGCGGCCACCGCGGCGGCCAGGGCCACCCGGTGGTCGAGGTGGGCGTCGACCACCGCCGGTCGCAGCGGTCGCCCACCACTGCCGTGGATGACCAGGCCGTCGGGGAGGGCTTCCACCTCGGCGCCCAGCCCCGACAGCATCTCGACGGTGGTGGCCACCCGGTCGCTCTCCTTCACCCGCAGCTCGGCGGCGTCGCGGAAGGTGGTCGTCCCCGCCGCCCGGGCCGCGGCCACGGCCAGCACCGGGATCTCGTCGATCAACCCCGGCACCTCGGCTCCCGCCACCTCGGTGCCCACCAGCTGGCTGGAGCGGGCCCGCAGGTCGGCAGTCCGCTCGTCGACCATGGTCACCTCCACCTCGGCGCCCATGCGGGCCAGCACCTCCAGGTAGCCGGCGCGGGCCGGTCCCACGTACACGCCTTCCACGGTGACGTCGCTGCCGGAGGTGATGCAGGCCGCCACCACCCACAGGGCGGCGGCGGAGGGATCCCCGGGCACCGCCAGGTGGAAGGGCCGCAGTCGGGAGCGGCGCACCCGGACCGAGCCCGCGTCGACGGTCACGTCGGCGCCGGCCCGGGCCAGCAGCTCCTCGGTGTGGGCCCGGGTCGGCACCGGCTCGTGCACCACCGTCTGGCCGTCGGCGCCCAGCCCGGCCAGCAGCACCGCCCCCTTGACCTGGGCGCTGGGGACACGGAGCACGTGCTCGATCCCCACCAGGTCGCCGCCGCGGACCACCAGGGGGGCGTACCGCCCGCCCTGGCGGCCGTCGACGTGGGCGCCCATGGCACGCAGGGGCTCGGCCACCCGGTCCATGGGACGCCGGGAGAGGGAGGCGTCGCCGTCGAGGACGGTGAGCCAGGGCCGGGCCGCGCACCAACCGGCCAGAAGGCGCATGCTGGTCCCCGAGTTCCCCACGTCGATGACGTGGGTGGGCTCGCCCAACCGGCCCGTCCCTCCGCTGACGCGCTCGCCCTCGGCGGTGGCCCCCATGGCCGCCACCGCCGCCCGGGTGCGCGCCACGTCGTCGCCGCCGGCCAGCCCACGGAGGGTGGAGGTCCCCTCGGCCAGGGCGGCCAGCAGCAGCGCCCGGTGGCTGATCGACTTGTCACCGGGAACCCGGATCCGGCCTCGCAGCGTCCCGGGGCCGGCCAGGGTGAGGCTCCCCATCGCCGCCCCGCTACTCGAGGCGGTGGACGGTGGGGCGGTAGCCCCGACCGGCCAGGCCGTCCCTCAGGCGCGCCGCCGAACCCCCCGCCACCACCAGGGTGACGACACCGTCCCCCTCGGCCGAGTGGGCGATGTCGAGGTCGGCGATGTTGACGCCGAGCTCGCTGGCCAGGGTCGTGATCTCGGCCAGCACGCCGGGGCGATCGGGCACCGGCACCCGCACCTCGACCAGCTGATCGCCCGCGGCCAGGGGGCCGGGCAGGCTGGCCCGCACGGCGCGGGCCCGCTCCAGGGTGGCGAGCAGCCCGCCCCGGTCGCCGCCATGGACCCGGTCGCGGACCTGGGCCAGGGCCGCCTCCAGGCGGGCCAGCACGGCCACGATGGCGTCCCGGTTCTCGGTGCAGATGTCGGGCCATATCCCGGGGTGACCGGCCGCCACCCGGGTCATGTCCCGGAACCCCCCGGCGGCCAGGCGGAGCAGGGCGGCGTGCTCGTCGAGGGCGTCGGCAGCCAGGCCCATCAGGGTGGCGGCGGCCAGGTGGGGCACGTGGGAGACGACCGCCACCAGGGCGTCGTGGCGGGCGGGGTCGAGCTCCACCACCTCGGCGCCGAGGGAGGTCACCACCGAGCGCACCAGGGCGTGGGCTCCGGGGTCGGTACCGGCAACGGGGGTGAGCACCCACACCGCACCGGAGAAGAGGGAGCCGTCGGCGCCGTCGAGGCCGTCCAGCTCGCTCCCGGCCATGGGGTGCCCACCGACGAAGCGGGGGTCGTCGACGGCTCCCACGATCGACGCCTTGACGCTCCCGACGTCGGTAACCACCCCGCCCCCCTTGAGGGCCGTCGCCGCCTCCCCTGCCACCGCGCCCACCGGCGTGGCCACGAAGGTGATGGCCGCGCCCGGCTCCTCGCCCACGGCATCGAGGGCACCCAGCCCGAGGGCGCGGTGGGCACGGTGGGGATCCCGGTCCCGCCCTGTCACGTGCCAACCGGCGGCGCGGAGGGCCAGGCCCAGCGAGCCGCCGATGAGCCCCGTCCCCACCACCGCCGCCCGCTGCCGGGCGGCACCGCTCACGGCCCTACCCGGGGAGGTCATCGCGCAGCTCCCGGGCGCCTTGGAGGTAGACGTGGCGGAGCTCGCCCCGGCTCCGCTCGGTGTGCAGGTGCATGAGGACGCGCAGGCACCGCGGGGTCCCCCCGTCGGGTATGTCGAGCTCCCGGGCGCACAGCAGGGGCACGTCGCCCAGGCCCATGGCCCGGGCGGCGGTGGCGGGGAAGGCCGAGCGGATGTCGTCGGTGGCGGTGAAGAGGATGCTGACCAGGTCCTCCCGGGTGGCGCCGTTGCGGGCCAGCATCTCCCCGAGCAGGGTGGCGACCCGCTCGCCGACCTGCTCGGCGGTGTCGGCGTCGACGGTGGTCGCGCCGCGCAGGGCACGGAGGACCGCTGGCACGGCCGTCGAGCCTACCTGGGGTCCACCGGGACCGCCGTCGTGCTCCGCTCCAGGGAGCGGAGCTCGGCGGTGGTCAGGCGGCGCCAGCCACCGGGTGGCAGGGAGCGGTCGGCGATGGGCCCGATGCGCGTGCGGACCAGGCGGACCACCGGGTGCCCCACGGCCGCGCACATCCGGCGGACCTGGCGGTTGCGGCCCTCCGACAGGGTGAGGCGGACCAGGTCGGGGGGGATGAGCGAGACCCGTGCCGGCGCCGTCCTGCCGTCCTCCAGCTCCACCCCCTCCCGCAGCCGGCGCACGGCCGCCGGGGGTGGGGTGCCCCGCACCTGGGCCAGGTACTGCTTGTCGATCCCGAAGGAGGGATGGGTCAGGCGGAAGGCCAGGTCGCCGTCGTTGGTGAGCAGCAGCAGGCCCTCGGTGTCGGCGTCGAGGCGCCCCACCGGGAACACCCGGGGCTCCTCGGGGACGAGCGAGACCACCGTGGGCCGACCCTGTGGGTCGGCGGCCGTGGTCACCACCCCGGCCGGCTTGTTGAGCAGGTAGTGCACCAGGTCGGACCGCAACGACACCACCACCCCGTCGACCTCCACCTGGTCCCGGTCGGGCTCGACCCGGCGGCCCAGGGCGGCCACCTGGCCGTCGACCGTCACCCTCCCCTCGGCGATGAGCTCCTCGCATGCCCTCCGGCTGCCGAACCCGGCCCTGGCCAGCACCTTCTGGAGCCGGTCGCCTGGCCGGGCCTCCCCGGCCACGGTCACCCCGCCCCGCCGCCGGGGCCCGGTCGGAGGCCGTCCTCCAGCTCCTCCAGGGCCTCGGCGCCCGGCACCAGGTCCCCGAGGGGGGGCAGGTCGGCCAGGCTGTCGAGGCCCAGTCGCTCCAGGAACGCCTTGGTGGTGCCGAACAGCACGGCCTGACCCGGACCCGGGTCCCGCCCCACAGGGGCGACGTAGCCCCGCACCTCCAGGGTGCGGACCACGCCGTCGACGTTCACCCCCCGGATGGCCGCCACCTGGGCCCGGGAGATGGGCTGCTTGTAGGCGACGATGGCCAGCGTCTCGAGGGCGGCGGGCGAGAGGGTGGTCGGCTGGCCCTCCACGGCGAAGCGCTCCACGTAGGCGGCCAGGTCGGGCGCGGAGCGGATCCGGTACCCGCCCGCCGCCCGCACCAGCTCGAACCCCCGCCCCCCGTACTCCCGGGCCAGGTCGGCACAGATCTCCTCGACCCGGGCCGGGGCCAGCTCGAGGAGCTGGGCCAGCAGGTGCGGCGGCACCGGCTGGTCGGCCACCATCAGGATGGCCTCGACCGCTCGGCGGGCCTCGGCGTGGTCGCTCAATCCCTCACCCGCCGTAGGCGTCGATCCCCACCACCTCGAGCGCGGCACCGCCGGGGGCACCGAGCCAGGTCACCTCGATGTCGGCGAAGGCCCCGGCCTGGCGGAGGTCGACCAGGCCGTGCTTGAACAGCTCGAGCAGGGCGAGGAAGCGCACCACGATCTCGATCCGCTCGGTGAGGGCGGAGGTGAGGCGACGGAACGACACCGGCCCCCGCCCGGGCAGCTCCTCCACCAGCTCGGCCAGGGCCGTGGCCACGTTGGCGCGGATGGTGCTGAGGTGGGCGAGGTCTATCCGGGGCGGCGGGGACGGGCGGGTGACCCGGGCCAGCGCACATCCCAGGTCGGCCGGGCTCACCCCGGCCAGCAGATCGGGGACCACGGCCAGGTGGGACTCGTCGAGGCCCCCCGCCCGGGGGAAGGAGCGACCTCCGGCCTCCTCCAGCGCCGCCAGCCTGCGGGCCGCGGCCCGGAACAGCTCGCCGGCGGCCAGCCGGGATAGGAGCAGGTCCCGCTGGTCCAGGCCGACCAGCTCCTCGTCGAGGTCGATCTCCGCCCGTCCGGGCAGCAGCCGCCGCGACTTGAGCTCGACCAGGGTGGCGGCGACGAGCAGGAACTCGGTGGCCACCTCCAGGTCCAGGGCCGCCCCCCCGGCCTGCACGCCCGCCAGCTCGGCCAGGTAGGCGTCGACGATCCCGGCCAGGGACACCTCGTAGAGGTCGACCTCCTCCCGGCAGATGAGGTGCAGCAGCAGGTCGAAGGGGCCCTCGAAGACCGAGGTGCGGACCTGGTAGGGCACAGCGGTCAGTGTAGGGCCCCCGCCGGGGCGGGCGGGACCCCTACCATCCGGCCATGGCCCGCGTCTTCTCCGGCATCCAGCCCAGCGGCGACCTCCACCTCGGGAATTACCTGGGGGCCCTGCGCCACTTCGTCGAGGACCAGCACCGCCACCAGTGCCTGTTCTGCGTGGTCGACCTCCACGCCCTCACCGTCCCCCAGGAGCCGGGCACCCTGGCCGGCCGCACCCTCGACGCGGTGCTCATGCACCTGGCGGTGGGCCTGGACCCGGCGGCGTGCACCCTCTTCGTGCAGAGCCACGTCTCCGAGCACGCCGAGCTGGCCTGGCTCATGGCGTGCACCGCCAGCGTCGGCGAGCTGCGGCGCATGACCCAGTTCAAGGAGAAGTCCGAGAGCCAGGAGCTCGTCTCCGCCGGCCTGTTCGCCTACCCCACCCTCATGGCCGCCGACATCCTCCTCTACGACACCGACCGGGTCCCCGTGGGCGACGACCAGCGCCAGCACCTGGAGCTGGCGCGCGACCTGGCCGTCCGCTTCAACCACCGCTTCGGCACCACCTTCGTGGTCCCCGAGGCGGCCATCCCCGGGCTGGGGGCGCGGATCATGGACCTCCAGCGGCCCACCCAGAAGATGTCCAAGTCCTCGGAGTCGCCCCAGGGCACCATCCGCCTCCTAGACGACCCCGCCACCGTCGAGCGCAAGATCCGCCGGGCGGTCACCGACCCGGGGACCGAGGTGCGCTACGACCCCGAGGCCAAGCCCGGGGTCTCCAACCTGCTCGCCATCCTCGCCGCCACCACCGGCGCCGACCCGCTGTCCGTGGCCGCTCGCTACGACCGCTACGGCCCTCTCAAGGCCGACTGTGCTCGAGCGGTGGTGGAGCTGCTGGGGCCGGTCCAGGCCCGGTACGCCGAGCTGGCCGCCGACCCCGCGGCCGTGGCCCAGGTGCTGGCGGGGGGGGCGGAGCGGGCCCGCTCGGTGGCGGGGCCGACCCTGGCCCGCGCCTGGGACGCGGTGGGCGTGCTGCCCCGGGGTCGACCGGGCGCAGCCGACGGTCGGGGAGGACGGGGCTAGCCGTCGTCGGCCCCCTTGAGGGCCCGACCCAGCACCGGGGGCACGCTCCAGCGGGGCGGCGGCCCAGGCGGCGGCTCTCTGGTCATGGGGCGGCGGTGGCGTCTGGCGACCGGAGAAGGGGGGCCCGGGCGCAGCCGACGGTCGGGGAGGACGGGGCTAGCCGTCGTCGGCCCCCTTGAGGGCCCGACCCACCACCGGGGGCACGCTCCAGCGGGGCGGCGGCAGGTGGTGCTGGCGGGTCCAGGCCACGGTCAGGGGGTCGCTGCCCGCCGCCCCCAGGAGCTCGGCGCCCACCTCGGCGTGGCGCAGGTAGCACCCGACCCGCCGCCGGACCCCCCGACCGCGGGACCAGGACCGTGCTCGTGCCCTCCCTCCGAGGGCGCCGGCCACGGTGGCGGCCACCCGGCCCAGGGTCCCCAGCCCGGCCTCGACCTTGCCCACGTCGTGGAGCAGGGCCGCGGCCAGAACCGCCCGGTCGGCGCCGGCGCCCAGGGCCGCCGCCACCCGTCGGGCCACGCC
>JBOGHU010000115.1:0-6428 GCA_050742255.1 Acidimicrobiales bacterium | reverse complement strand
TGGGTGACCAGGACGGCCGCGTCGGTGGTCGACATGGCCTACACGGCCGGCGGCGGAAGCTCGCTCTACTCCAGCAGCCCCCTCCAGCGTCGGCTTCGCGACATCCATGCCCTGACCCAGCACTTCGCGGTGAAGCCCGACACGTTCACCAAGGCGGGTGCGGTGATGGCCGGCCAAGACGTCGACCTCACGTTCCTGTGACGGCGAGGAGCCACAGGGAACGGTAACGCCGGCCGCCCACGGGCGAACATGCGTTCCTCGGTTGCGCGCGCCCGATAGCCTCTGGGTTCGTGGCTGATTCGCTGGTCATCCGAGGTGCCCGCGAGCACAACCTCCGCAACGTGAGCCTCGAGCTGCCGCGTGAGAAGCTCATCGTCTTCACGGGGCTGTCGGGGTCCGGCAAGTCGTCGTTGGCGTTCGACACGATCTACGCCGAGGGCCAGCGGCGCTACGTCGAGTCGCTGTCGGCCTACGCCCGGCAGTTCCTCGGCCAGATGGACAAGCCCGACGTCGACTTCATCGAGGGGCTGTCGCCGGCCATCTCGATCGACCAGAAGTCGGCGGGGCGCAACCCCCGGTCCACCGTGGGGACCATCACCGAGGTCTACGACTACCTCCGCCTCCTCTACGCCCGCATCGGCATCCCCCACTGCCCCGACTGCGGGCGGGTGGTGGTCCGCCAGACGCCCCAGCAGATCGTCGACCGGGTCCTCGAGCTGCCCGAGGGCACCCGCTTCCAGGTCCTGGCGCCGGTGGTGCGGGGGCGCAAGGGGGAGTACGAGTCGCTGCTGGGCGAGCTGGCCTCCCAGGGCTTCGCCCGGGCCCGCGTCGACGGCCAGGTCCGGGACCTGGGCGAGCCCATCCGCCTGGAGCGCTACGAGCAGCACACCATCGAGGTCGTCGTGGACCGGCTGGTCAACCGGGAGGGCATCGGGCGCCGCCTCACCGACTCGCTGGAGACCGCCCTGCGCCTGGCCGAGGGGGTGGCCGAGGTCCAGCTGGTTCCCCGGGAGGGCGAGGGGGAGCAGGAGGTGCTGACCTTCAGCCAGCACCTGGCCTGCTCCGCCTGCGGGCTGTCGTTCGACGAGCTGGCCCCTCGGAACTTCTCGTTCAACTCCCCCTACGGCGCCTGCCCGCGCTGCGACGGGCTGGGGACGCGCTACGAGGTCGACCCCGAGCTGGTGGTGCCCAACCCCGAGCTGACGATCAGCCAGGGGGCGGTGGCGCCCTTCGCCAGCGGCCGTACCCAGTACTTCGAGCGGGTGCTGGCGGCGGTGGCCGACGCCTTCGGCTTCGACGTGGACACCCCCTGGGCGCAGCTGACCAACCGCCAGCAGAAGGTGGTGCTGCACGGCTCGGCCACCAGGAAGGTGCACGTCAGCTACCGGAACCGCTTCGGCCGGACCCGCTCGTACCGAACCCACTACGAGGGGGTGGTGCCCTGGCTGCAGCGCCGCCACTCCGACGCCGACTCCGACTGGACCCGAGACCAGGTCGAGTCGTACATGCGGGAGGTGCCCTGTCCCCACTGCGGGGGGGCCCGCCTGCGACCCGAGTCGCTGGCCGTCACCGTCGACGGGCGAGACATCTTCGAGCTGTGCTCGCTCTCGATCACCGAGGCGGCCGGCGTGCTGTCGGGGTTGGCCCTCTCCGAGCGGGACCGGCTGATCGGCGAGCGGGTGGTCAAGGAGATCAACGCCCGGATGGGATTCCTGGTCGACGTGGGGCTCGGCTACCTCAGCCTGCACCGCTCGGCGGGGACCCTGGCCGGGGGCGAGGCCCAGCGCATCCGGCTGGCCTCCCAGATCGGGTCGGCGCTGGTCGGGGTGCTCTACGTGTTGGACGAGCCGTCGATCGGGCTGCACCAGCGGGACAACCGCCGGCTCATCGACACCCTGGAGAGGCTGCGGGACCTGGGCAACACCGTGCTGGTCGTGGAGCACGACGAGGAGACCATCCGGGTGGCCGACCACGTGGTGGACCTGGGCCCGGGGGCCGGCGAGCACGGTGGGGAGGTGGTGTACTCGGGGCCGGTGCCGGGCCTGGAGCAGTGCCCGGGCTCGATCACCGGCGACTACCTGGCCCGGCGGCGGTCCATCCCCGTGCCCGAGATGCGCCGCCGGCCGGGGGAGGCGTGGCTGGTGGTCCGGGGCGCCCGGGAGCACAACCTCAAGGACGTCGACGTCGAGATCCCCCTGGGGTGCTTCGTGGTCGTCACCGGCGTGTCCGGCTCGGGCAAGTCCACCCTGGTCAACGACATCCTGCTCAGGGCGCTGATGCAGCGGATCTACCGGTCCCGCACCGCCCCCGGCCGCCACCGGGGCCTCGACGGAGCGGAGCTGTTGGACAAGGTGATCGCCATCGACCAGTCACCCATCGGCCGCACCCCCCGCTCCAACCCCGCCACCTACACCGGCGTCTTCGACCGGGTCCGCAAGCTCTTCACCCAGACCACCGAGGCCAAGGTGCGGGGCTACCCGCCCGGTCGCTTCTCGTTCAACGTCGCCGGCGGGCGCTGCGAGGCGTGCTCGGGCGAGGGGAACATCAAGATCGAGATGCACTTCCTGCCCGACGTGTACGTCCCCTGCGAGGTGTGCAAGGGCGCCCGCTACAACCGCGACACCCTCGACATCACCTTCAAGGGCCGCAACATCGCCGAGGTGCTGGACCTGTCCTGCGAGGCCGCCCTGGAGCTCTTCGCCAACCAGCCGCCCATCGCCCGCCACCTCCAGACCCTCGTCGACGTGGGTCTGGGCTACGTCCGGCTGGGCCAGCCCGCCCCCACCCTGTCGGGCGGCGAGGCCCAGCGGGTGAAGCTGGCCACCGAGCTGACCAAGCGCTCCACCGGCCACACCATCTACACCCTCGACGAGCCCACCACCGGGCTGCACTTCGACGACATCCGCAAGCTGCTGGGCGTCCTCAGCCGCCTGGTCGACCAGGGCAACACCGTGCTGGTCATCGAGCACAACCTGGACGTGATCAAGACCGCCGACTGGGTCATCGACCTCGGTCCCGAGGGGGGCGACGGCGGAGGGGCGGTGGTGGTCGAGGGCCCCCCCGAGCTGGTGGCCAAGACCCGGGAGAGCTACACCGGGCACTTCCTGGCCCCCATCCTCGGCCTGTAGGGACCGTGGTGGCCGGCCGAGGCGGCGCCTCTCGCCCCCTCAGGTGATGGCCAGCATCCGCTCCAGGGCCACCCGGGCCCAGCCCGCGGTCTCGGCGTCGACGGTGATGCGGTTGACCACCCGGCCCTCGACCAGGTGCTCCAGCACCCACGCCAGGTGGGCGGCATCGATGCGGAACATGGTCGAGCACGGGCAGATCAGCGGGTCGAGGGAGACGACGGTCTTGTCGACGTGCTCGGCGGCCAGGCGCTGCACCAGGTGGATCTCGGTGGCGACGCCGAGGGTCGACCCCGCCGGGGCCTCGGCAACCGCCCGGATGATGAAGTCGGTGGAGCCCACCTGGTCGGCCCGCTCGCACACCTCGTGGGCGGTCTCGGGGTGGGCGACGACGATGCCGTCGGGGTGCTGGGCGCGGAAGGCGTCGACGTGGGCGGGGGTGAAGCGCTGGTGCACCGAGCAGTGGCCCTTCCACAAGAGGAAGCGAACGGCCTTGGCCTGGGCCTCGGTCATCCCCCCCAGGTCCCGCCGAGGGTCCCAGACCGCCAGGTCGTCGTGGTCGTACCCCAGGGCCAGGGCCGTGTTGCGGCCCAGGTGCTGGTCGGGCACGAACAGCACCTGGGCGCCCCGGGCCAGCGCCCACCCCAGGACCGCCCGGGCGTTGGTGGAGGTGCACACCGCCCCCCCGGCCCGGCCCACGAACGCCTTGATCGCCGCCGAGGAGTTCATGTAGGTGACCGGCACCACCGCCTCGATGTCGACCACCTCGCCCAGCGCCTCCCACGCCTCCTCCACGTCGTCGATGTCGGCCATGTCGGCCATGGAGCAGCCGGCGTTGAGGTCGGGGAGCACCACCTGCTGGTGCTCGCCGGTGAGGATGTCGGCCGACTCGGCCATGAAGTGCACGCCGCAGAAGACGATGTACTCGGCGCCGGGGCGCTGGCGGGCCAGCACCGACAGCCGGTAGGAGTCACCCCGGGCGTCGGCCCACGCCATCACCTCGTCCCGCTGGTAGTGGTGCCCGAGGACGAAGAGCCGTTCGCCCAGGGCGGCCTTGGCGGCGCCGATCCACGAGGCCAGCTGGTCGGGGGTGGCGGCGAGGTAGCGTTCGGGGAGGGGGGCCTGCATCCGCACCATGTCTTTGACGGTACCGGGTTCTTGGGTAGCTGGCTCCCCGATGCCGCACGCAGCTGTGCAAGAACCCGGGGTGGGCGGGCGAGAATGGGGCCATGGTCCAGCGTCCGCCGGTGGGCGCCGTCCCCGACGCCCCCGGCTCGTACCAGTTCAAGGACCGCGACGGCCGGGTGGTCTACGTGGGCAAGGCCAAGTCGCTGCGGTCCCGCCTCAGCAGCTACTTCGGCGACCCCGCCCTGCTGGCGCCCCGGACCGCCCAGATGGTGCAGGTGGCCGAGGCAGTCGAGTGGATCGAGGTGCGCAACGAGGTCGAGGCGCTCATGCTGGAGCACAGCCTGATCAAGGCCCACCGGCCCCGCTTCAACGTCCGCCTGCGTGACGACAAGAGCTACCCGTTCCTGGCCGTCACGGTCAGCGACGAGTGGCCCCGGGCCCGGGTCGTGCGGGGCCCCAAGCGCAAGGGCACCCGCTACTTCGGGCCCTACGCCCACGCCTACGCCATCCGCGAGACCCTCGACCTGCTGCTGCGCACCTTCCCCATCCGCACCTGCTCGGACGCCAAGCTGGCCCGTCACCAGCGGCTGGGCCGGCCCTGCCTGCTCTTCCACATCGAGAAGTGCACCGGTCCCTGCGTGGGCGAGATCGAGGCCGACGACTACCGCCGGCTGGTCGAGGACCTGGTCGACTTCCTCGACGGCGACACCGACCCGGTTGTCTCGGGTCTGGAGGCGGAGATGCGGGCGGCCGCCGACGACCTGGACTTCGAGCGGGCCGCCCGCCTCCGGGACCGGTTGGCCAGCGTGGGCAAGGCCGTCGAGCGCCAGCAGATGGTGGCGGCGCGGTCCGAGGACCTCGACGTGGTGGGCATGGCCGACGACGACCTCGAGGCGTCGGTGCAGGTGTTCTTCGTGCGCCGGGGCCGGGTGGTGGGGCGCAAGGGGTTCGTCCTGGACAAGGTCGAGGACCTGAGCCGGCCCCAGCTGGTGGGTCGCACCCTCGAGGACCTCTACGACGAGGCGCCGCTCGGTGTGCCCGAGCAGGTGCTGGTCCCCGACCTCCCTGAGGACGTCCGGCTCTACGAGGCGTGGCTGAGCGGGCTGCGGGGCGCCCGGGTGGGCGTGCGGGTGCCCCGGCGGGGGGACAAGCGGGGCCTCCAGGAGACCGTCACCCGCAACGCCGTCGAGGAGTTCAACCGCCACCGCCTGCGGCGAGCCTCGGACCACAACAGCCGGGCCCGGGCCCTCAACGACCTGAGGGACGCCCTGGGCCTGCCCGAGGCCCCCCTGCGGATCGAGTGCTACGACATGAGCCACATCCAGGGCACCGACTACGTGGGGTCCATGGTGGTCATGGAGGACGGCCTCCCCAAGAAGTCCGACTACCGCCGCTTCAAGGTGCGCGACGTGGGCGGCACCGACGACGTGGGGGCGATGCGGGAGGTCCTCACCCGCCGCCTCACGGCCTACCTGGAGGACCGGGAGCGGCCGGCGCCCGAGCGGGGTGGGAGGTTCTCCTACCCGCCCCAGCTCCTGTTGGTCGACGGGGGGATGGGCCAGCTCAACGTGGCCCGGGAGGTGGTCGAGGGGCTGGGCCTCGACGACGAGATCCCTGTCGCCGCCCTGGCCAAGCGCTTCGAGGAGGTCTACCTGCCCGGCACCCCCGAGCCGGTGCGCATACCCCGTCAGTCCGAGGCGCTGTACCTGCTCCAGCGGGTGCGCGACGAGGCCCACCGCTTCGCCGTGGGCTACCACCGCAAGCTGCGGGGCCGGCGCATGACGGCCAGCCCCCTCGACGAGGTCCGGGGCCTGGGGCCCGTCCGCCAGCAGCGGCTGCGCCGGGAGCTGGGGGGCGTGGCCGGGGTGAGGCGGGCCTCCCGCCAGGAGCTGCGGGCCTTGAGCTGGCTTCCCGACAAGGTCGCCGACGCGGTGTGGGACAGGCTCCACCCCGAGGGCGCCGGGGTGGCCGACGGTGGGTGAGGAGCGCTGGGAGGCGCTGGCCCCGTGGTGGCAGGCGGGCTTCACCCAGGGGGCCGATGCCGAGTACGTCGAGCAGATCCTCCCCCTGGTGGGCCAGCACCTGGCCGGGCGGGCGGAGGTGCTCGACGTGGGCACCGGGGAGGGCCAGGTGGCGCGCCGGGCCGCCGCCGGCGGCGCCCGCCGGGTGGTGGGC
>JBOGHU010000114.1:0-10131 GCA_050742255.1 Acidimicrobiales bacterium | reverse complement strand
CGGCGCTGGTCATGCTCGGGGTGTGGTTCGGTGCGCTGTCGCCCGGCGCCCGGCGCCTCGCCGCCCCCCTGCCGGCCCAGGCCCCACCGCCGGCCACCGAGGTCCTGTAGCCCTACGGCTGGTCCGGGGCCAGCCCCGCCCACACCTACCCCACGGCGGCCGGGGCGGTCAGGGCCACCGAGGACGGGGCGTCGGTGGGGTCGTGGTAGGTGCCCCCCTCCAGGAGGGCCCGTACCGCCCTGCCCAGGCGGATGGGGTCGAGCGGCTTGAGCAGCCACCCCTCTGCGCCCGAGCGCCGGGCCAGGAAGACGTCGGCGCGCCGGTCGAGCAGCATCAGCACCGGGGCGTGGCCGAGCCGGCCGGCGCCCTCCTCCAGCCTCAGGTTGAGGCAGGCGGCCATGCCGCCCATGTTGCCGATCTGCAGGTCGAGCACGACCAAGTCGGGGAGGGATGCCTGCACCGCCGGGAGCACGTCGACACCGGCCCGCACCCGTCGGAGGGACGCTCCGGGGCCGGCCGCCACCGCCGCCACCTCGTCGGCGACCCAGTCGGCATCGGTGGCGACCATCACACCAGGCACCGCCCGAGCGTACCCTGGGCGTGCTCGACCGCATGAGGGGCGGCCGTTAGCGTCGAGGCGAGGCGGGTACCATCCTGCGGCCGATCCTTGGAGGGTCCTGTGCTCGAGATCACCGTGGAGGCGACCGATGACTACACCGTGTGCCGTCCGGTCGGCGAGCTGGACGCGTTCACCGTCGGTCAGTTCCGGGAGTCGATGACAGGGCTGGGCGGCCAACGCCTGCTCATCGACCTCTCCGGCGTCCCCTTCCTCGACTCCGCCGGGCTGGGCGCCCTCATCGGAGGGGTCCGTCGAGCCCGGGAGGCCGACGGAGACGTCGCCGTCTTCGGGGCCCGCCCAGCGGTGGCCCGTCTCCTCCACACCACCGGCTTCGACCGGGTGGCGCCGGTATCCGAGACCGAGGAGGACGCGGCCCAGGCCCTGACCGGCGAGGAGCCCTGAACCGGGCCTGGCTCACCCCGCGAACAGGTGGCGGCTGATCTCTGCCAGGCCCTCCAGGTCGTGGACGTCGTGGTCGAGGATGGGGACCCTTGTCACCGGGGCCGGCCCGACCCTGGCCGCCAGCTCGGCCAGGTGGGACTCCTCGCCGTCGGCCAGGCACCGCAGGTCGGCCCGGCCGGCGTAGAGGGCGCCCAGGGCGGTTCCCGCCAGGGCTGCCGCCCGGCGGCGGTCGTCGTCGGCCGAACCGGGCCCGAAGCGAGGGTGCAAGCGGTTCGCCACCAGCGCCGCCACGGCGATTCCGGACTGGCCCAGCTTGCCGGCGAAGAAGGTGGCCTCGGCCACGGTGTCGGCCCCGGGTGACGCCACCAGCACGAAGGCGGTCCCCTCGTCCCCCAGCAGGGTCTGGACCCGCGCCGACCGGTCCCGGAAACCCTGCTCCATCCCCTCGAAGGCGGCGAAGAAGGCCAGAGCGTCGTCGAGCACCTCGGCGCCCACCACCGTGGTCACGGTGCGGACGAAGGCCTGGGCGGCCAGGTGCACGGCCCTCAGGTAGGCCCGGGTGGGGGCCACGAGGAGGCGGTACAGGCGGTGGTCGAGGAGGTTGGCCAGCCGGCGGGACGCGTCGAGGAAGTCGAGGGCGTGGTAGGTGGGCGGGGTGTCCACCACGACCAGGTCGAACGCCCCCTCCTCGTGCAGCTCGTAGAGCTTCTCGCTGGCCATGTACTCCTGCGTGCCGGAGAGCGCTGAGGAGATGTTGCGGTAGAAGCGGTTGCGGTAGATGCGCTGGGCTTGGGCGGCGTCGGCGGCGTGCTTGGCCACCAGGGCGTCGAAGGTGCTCTTGGTGTCGAGCATCAGCGCCCACAGCTCCCCCGGCCAGGCCCCCTCGATGCGCCGGGCGGTGTCGGTGAGCGACGAGAGCCCCAGGGTGTCGGCCAGGCGCTTGGCCGGGTCGATGGTGACGACCACCGCCCGGCGCCCCTGGCTGGCCGCCTCCAGGGCCAGGGCGGCGGCGGTGGTGGTCTTGCCCACCCCGCCCGAGCCGCAGCACACGACGGTGCGCCGGGTGGCGACCAGATCGGCCAGCTCCCCCCGGATCAGGCCGCCCCCCCGAGCTGGGTGACGTTTGCCACCTGGTCCCGCAGGGCGGTGGCCAGGCGGTCCAGCTCTCCCCGGCCCAGGTCGGCGCGGAAGAGGAAGGGCAACCGCAGCTGGGGGAGGGGGAGCCGCTCGGCCAGACGCTCCAGCTGGGCCTCCTGCAGGGCCCGTCGGCGGCGGCGGAACTCGGCGGCGGCGACCAGCTCGGCGGCCTCCGAGGGGGTCACCGGGGCCGTCTCCCCCACCGCGACGGCGTCGGCCCCGGGGTCCCCGCCCTCGGGGTACAGGCCGTTGACCACCACCGGGGCCAGGGTCAACCCGACACGGTCCTCGAGGGCGAAGGCCGTCTCGACCAGCTCGTTCACCGGGGTCTCCTCCGCCAGGGTGACCAGCATCACCGAGCACCGTCCGGGGTCGGCCAGCAGCTCCATCACCTCGGCCGCCTGGACGTTGATCGGGCCGATGCGCACGGCGTCGAGCAGGCCACGGGCCGAGAGCAGGAAGGTGACGGCGTGCCCGGCCGGGGGCGCGTCCACGACGACCAGGTCGGCCCCGCCCGACCGCTCGAGCTGCTTGACCTTGCCCAGGACCAGGAGGTCCTTGATGCCGGGGGCGGCGGTGGCCACCACGTCGAGGGCGCCGGTCCCGACCAGGCGCCGGGAGAGTCGTCGCAGGCCGTGGTCCTCGAGGTACTCCAGCAGGGCCCGGTCGGGCGTCACGGTCCGGCCGGCCACGGTGCCCGTGCCCCCCTCGGGGCCCACGAGGGGGGCCTCCTCGTAGGTGAGGGCGGCCTTGCCGAACAGGCGGGCCAGACCGCTCGCCGCCTCGGTCTCCACGATCAGGGTCCTGAGCCCCTCCTTGGCGGCCATGGTCGCCAGCGCCGCGGTCACCGTCGTCTTGCCCACCCCGCCCTTGCCGGCGACGATGACCACTCTGGACGCACGAAGGAACGCTGCCGGATCCACGGCTCCCTCTGGTGTGAGGCTCGCCCGCAGGTTACCCACGTGGCTGCTCGTGGCCGTCGTCGTCTGGGCCCTGGCGGGAGGCGGGCCGGGCCCCGCCGCCGCCCAGGACAGCGGTGACCGCGGTCGGCCCCGTCCGGTGAGGGTGCTGGAGGCCAGCGGCTACCTCGACCCGGTGCTGGTCGACTTCCTCGAGGATCGGATCGCCGCCGCCGGGGACGAGGACGCCGAGGTGGTGGTGGTCGTCCTCGACAGCCCCGGCGCCCTGGTGCCCGACACCGACCTCGCCCGCCTGGTGGGTGCCGTGGGGGCCTCGCCGGTCCCGGTCACCGTGTGGGTCGGGCCCACCGGCGCCCAGGCCCGGGGGGGCGCCACCGATCTGGTCCTGGCGGCGGCGGTCTCGGGCATCTCGCCCCGGTCGCGCCTCGGACCGGTCCGGGGGGGCGCACCTGGGGCGGGCGCCGGCGGCGACGTCGTCGACGCCGACGAGGCGTTGGCGGCGGGGGTGGTCGACGTCGACGCGCCGGTCCTCGGGGACTTCATCGCCGAGCTCGACGGCCGCACGGTCGGGGACCGTACCCTCGACACGGCCACCGTCGTCGGCGAGGGCCGTGACCGGCGTCGCCAGCCCCAGAACGTCACCTTCGCCAAGCTGCCCCTGCTCTCCCAGCTCATGCACACGGCGGCCAGCGCACCCGTGGCCTACCTGCTGCTCTCGGCCGGCCTGGTGCTGCTGGTGTTCGAGCTGTTCACCGCTGGGGTGGGGGTGGCCGGTGCCGTCGGTGGGGGGTGCGTGGTCCTCGCCGCCTACGGCCTGGCCGTCCTGCCCACCTCACCGGTGGGCCTGGCGCTGCTCCTGGTCGGGGTGTTCGGCTTCGCCGTCGACGTCCAGACCGGGGTACCCAGGGCGTGGACCGCGGTGGGCACGGTCGCCTACCTCGCCGGTTCGGTGGCGCTCTTCGAGCGTGGGGTGGAGCTGGGGTGGCTGCCGCTGGCGACGGGGGTGGTCGGCGTGGCGCTGATGATGGCGGCCGGCCTCCCCGCCACGGTCCGCAGCCGCTTCTCCACGCCCACGATCGGTCGGGAGGCGATGATCGGGGAGCTGGGCGAGGCGGTGGCCGACGTCCGGCCGGACGGGGTGGTGCAGGTCCGGGCCGGGCTGTGGCCGGCCCGCACCAACCGGGCGACGCCGATCTCGGTCGGTGAGCGGGTGCGGGTGGTGGGCATCGACGGCCCGGTGCTGGAGGTGGAGCCCGAGTCGGGGGGCGCCCGCGACCACCGCTAGAGCCGTCTGGTGCCGCGTGACCCTTGAGACGGCGCGACCCCCTTCGTTAGGGTGCCCTCCGGAAAGGAGGGAGGGGTTGAGCGTTCGCACCGAAGAGGTGTGGCAGGTCCATGCGGCATGCCGGGGCCCCCAGGCGGCGGTGTTCTTCCCGCCCTCGCACTTCGAGCGCAAGGACGCCAAGGCCAGCCGGGAGCAGCGGGCCAAGGCCATCTGCGCGGGCTGCCCGGTGCGGGAGCCCTGCCTCGCCTACGCGCTGCGGATCCGGGAGCCGCACGGCATCTGGGGCGGGCTCAACGAGCTCGAGCGGAAGGGCCTGCTCTCCTAGGGCCGGCCGCTCACCCGCGTCCCGGGAGCCGTGGGCCGGCGATGCGGACGTCGCCCCGCCGCCGGGTGACGCCCTTGCCGTCGAGGACCGCCAGCAGGGGGAGCAGGTACTTCCGGGTCGTGCCCAGGGCGTCCCGGATCTCGGCCACGGTGAGCCCCTCGGGGCGCCGGGCCAGCCTGTCGGCCACCGTCCGAGCGGCTGCCTCCACGGCCGCGGGCGCGTACCACACCCCGTCCCGCTCCACCACCAGCCCCCTCCGCACCAGCTCCCGGAGCTCGTCCCGGTCGACCCCCTCGGGCGGCGGTGGGCTGAACGGGGTGGCCTCCAGGGCGGCCAGGTAGGGGTGGTCGGCCAGGGGGTCGGCGGCGGCCGGACGCCGGACCCTGCCGGCGTCGATCACCACGTCGTCGAGGCGGGCCAGCACGGTCCGTTCCCGCTCGGTCAGGGTGGCGATGTCGAGGCCCAGCGGGCCCGCCCGGTCGACGGCGGTCTCCAACGCCGCCCGGGTGGCGGCCAGCGCCGCCGGGGCCACCACCCACGGGCCGACGTCAGGCGGGCGGCGTCGGCCGGTCAGGCGCTCCAGCTGGTCGGAGCGGACCCACCCCCGCTCGGCCACGACCCGCTCCAGGGACCGGTCCGGTCGAGCCCTGGCGGCAGGGAGGACGGGCTCCACGTCTAGCACCTCACCTCCCCCCACCGTCTCGGCCCGGCCCATCTCCCTCAGCACGTAGCGGTCGCCGGGCACGAGGGGGAGGCGGCGGTCGAGGCGCAGGCGCACCAGGCCGGCGCCGCCGGGATCGAGCGCCGCGTCCCCGAGGACCCGCAGGCGGGCCGGGTGTTCCCCCGAACCCAGGTAGACGACGTAGGCGCCCCGGCGGGAGACCTCGTGGCTGAGGGAGGCGAGCACCTCGAGGGTGGCGTCGAAGGTCCCGGTCGTGTGCCACTGCCCGGGGCGGACCAGGGCGTCGCCGCGGGCCACCTCGCCGTGGGCCACCCCCACCACGTTCACCGCCGTGCGGCGCCCGGGGCCGATCTCGGCGTGGGCCTCCTGGTGGCTCTGCAGGCCCCGCACCCTGACCGGACGCGCCCCCGGCAGCACGACCAGCTCGTCGTCTATGGCCAGACGCCCACCGGTCAGGGTGCCGGTCACGATCGTGCCCGAGCCCCGGGCGGCGAAGGCGCGGTCCACCCACAGCCGGGGCCGGGCTCGGTCGGCGGCGGTGGGCGTGCCGGCCAGCACGTCGTCCAGCGCCGTGCGCAGCTCGTCCAGGCCCTGGCCCGAGAGGGCGTCCACCTCTATCAGCGGCGCACCCTCGAGGAACGTGCCGGCCACGTGGTCGACCACGTCCATGCCGGCCAGTGCCCGGTGGTCGTCGTCGACCAGGCCCACCTTGGTGAGGGCCACCAGGCCACGGCCGATGCCCAACAGCTGGAGGATCCGCAGGTGCTCCTCCGACTGGGGCTTCCAACCCTCGGTGGCAGCGACGACGAACAGGCAGGCGTCCACCGCCCCCACCCCGGCCAGCATGTTCTTGATGAACCGCACGTGGCCGGGCACGTCGACGAAAGCCAGTCCCCGGCCCGAGGGCAGCTCGGCCCAGGCGAAGCCGAGGTCGATGGTGAGGCCCCGAGCCTTCTCCTCGTCGAAGCGGTCCGGGTCCATCCCGGTGAGGGCCAGCACGAGGGACGACTTGCCGTGGTCGACGTGGCCGGCGGTGGCGACGACGTGCACGGTGGGGGTCAGTGGCCGGCGAGCGGGGCGAGGGTCTTCACCACCGTCGCGTCGTCGGCAGGGTCGACGGTGCGCAGGTCGCAGACGGTGGCCCCCTCCACGACCCTTGCCACGACCGGCGGCCGGGCGGCCCGCAGGGCGCGGCGGCGGTCGCCGTCGATGGCGACTCCTGCCGAGGGGATCTCCACCTCGGGCAGGGTGCCGCCTCCGGTGACCGAGGTGCAGTCGACCACCCGTCCCAGCCCCATGGCCGCGGCCCGCTCCCGGAGCACGTCCACAGGGGTGGTGGCCATGCGCCAGAACGGGATGGCGTCACCGTCACGGCGCAGGTAGGCGAGCGCCGTCTCCTGCAAGGCGGCCAGGACCAGCCCCCCCGGGCGCAGGGCCCGGGCCAGCGGGTGTCCCCCGCACGCGGCGACCAGGTCGGAGCGACCGGCGATGATGCCAGCCTGGGGCCCCCCCAGCAGCTTGTCGCCCGAGAAGGTCACCAGATCGGCGCCGGCGGCCAGCGCCTGGCGGGCGCCCGGCTCTCCTGCCAGCCAGGGCGGTGGTCCGCTCGCCAGCCAGGGGGTGGCCGCGTCGAGCAGGCCGGAGCCGATGTCGTTCACCACCGGTATCCCCAGCTCCGCCAGCTCGGCCACCCCGACCTCGGCCGTGAACCCCCTTATCCGGTAGTTGGAGGTGTGGACCTTGAGGGCCAGGGCCACCTCGGTGCCGGGATCGTCGAGGGCCCGGCGGTAGTCGGCCACCCGGGTCCGGTTGGTGGTCCCCACCTCGACCAGGCGGGCACCCGACTGCTCCAGCACCTCGGGGATGCGGAACCCGCCCCCGATCTCGATTAGCTCGCTCCGGCTGACCACGACCGCCCTGCCCCGGGCCAGGGTGGCCAGCACCAGCACGACGGCGGCGGCGCAGTTGTTGACCACCACGGCGGCCTCGGCGCCGCAGGCCCGGGCCAGGAGCGGTCCGGCGCGGTCCTGGCGGGAGCCCCGCCCACCGCCGTCCAGGTCGAGCTCCAGGTTGGAGTAGGCCGTGCCCGGGCTGGAGAACGGCACCGGGGCCCGGCCCAGGTTGGTGTGCAGCAGCACCCCGGTGGCGTTGATCACCGGCTGGAGCAGGGCCCGGGCCCGGGCCCCGGCCCGGCGCCCGGCGGAGGCGGGGTCGCCGGCTCGGATCGCCTCCCGGGCCACGTCGACCAGCAGCGGGTGGGGGAGCCCGGTCCCGGCGAGGGACCGGGCCAGGGCGTCCACCGACGGAGGTCGAGCTTCGCTCACCCCTCCATCCTGCCCCAGCCCGGGCCCTGGTCGGCCGCCGCCCCGACATGGAACACTGGTGGGATCATGGCCCCCTTCGAGCTGCGGATCCTGCGAGACGTGGCGATCGTGCTGATCACCACGGTGGTCATCCCCCTCTTCACCGTCATGGCGGTCTTCGTCGGCCTGCTGTACCTCCCCCTGCCGGTCTCCCTCCCCAAGCCCCGCCAGGGCATCGAATCCCAGATCAGCCGGGTCTACGACGCCAACGGGGAGGAGATCGGGGTCTTCCGGCGCTTCGAGACCACCAAGCCGGTGGCGAGGGAGGACATCCCCCGGGTCCTCAAGGACGCGGTCGTCGCCGCCGAGGACCGGCGCTTCTACGAACACGGTGGCGTGGACCCCAGGGCCACCCTGAGGGCCCTCTGGAACAACCTGACCAGCGACGGGCGGGTCCAGGGTGGCTCCACCATCACCCAGCAGTACATCAAGCGGACCTACGTGGGCAGCGAGCGCACCTTCTCCCGCAAGGTCCGCGAGGCCATCCTCGCCAGCCGGCTCGAGCGCCAGGTCGACAAGGAAGAGGTCCTGTACCGCTACCTCCAGCAGATCTACCTGGGTGAGGGGGCCTACGGGGTGGGAGCGGCGGCGGAGACCTACTTCCACAAGTCGGTGAAGGACCTGACCCTCTCCGAGTCGGCGCTGCTGGCCGGGCTGATCCCCGCCCCCAGCCGCTACGAGCCGCGCGGCGCTCCCGGGGAGGCCGACCGCCGGCGGGTGCAGGTCCTCGACATCATGCTCGACGAGGGGAGGATAAGCCCCGAGGAGCACCGGGAGGCGGAGGCCCAGCGGGTGTCGCTGGTGACCGACGACGAGCCGACCACCAGCCGGCCCGTGACCGCCGTCTACCCCCGTGAGTCCTCCCAGGACAGCCCGTACCCCTACTTCATGGACTACGTCGGGCGGTACGTGGCGGAACGCCTCGGCGAGGAGGCGGTGTTCGAGCAGGGCCTGAAGATCTACACGACCATCGACCCACGGCTGCAGACCGAGGCGGACCGGGCGGTGGGGGAGACCCTCGGGGGCACCTCGCCGCCCCTGGAGATGTCGCTCGTCACGGTGGAGCCCGAGACCGGCTTCGTGAAGGCGCTGGTCGGCGGTCGGGACTTCGAGGCGAGCCAGGTGAACCTGGCCCTCGGCCTCGGCGGTGGGGGGACCGGGCGCCAGCCCGGCTCCTCGTTCAAGCCCTACGTCCTGGCCACGGCGCTGGAGCAGGGCGTGTCGCCGGAGCGCACCTACTCGGGTCGCAGCCCCGTCTCCATCGGCGGCCAGGCCTTCGTCAACTACGGCGGCTCCGGGTACGGCACGGTCGACTTGCGCACAGCCACGGTGAAGTCGATCAACACCGTCTTCGTGCAGCTCATGAACGACGTCGGGGTGGAGGAGACCATGGACATCGCCAAGGCCATGGGCATCTCCACGGCCGACTACAGGGCGGGCTTCCACGGCCTGTCGGTGGCCCTCGGCGCCCAGGAGGTGTCCCCCCTCGACATGGCTTCGGCCTACGGCGTGTTCGCCGCCCGGGGCCAGCGGTTCGAGGCCACGCCGGTGGTGCGGGTCCTCGACAGGGACGGGGAGGTGGTGATCGACAACCTGGACCGCCAGCCCACCCGGGTCCTGAAGCAGAGCACCGCCGACATGGTGAACGACATCCTCCGCAAGGACTTCGACCCCGGCAGCACCGCCGCCGGCAAGGGCCTCGACCGGCCGGCGGCGGGCAAGACCGGGACCTCCCAGGACCTGGCCGACGCCTGGTTCGTGGGCTACACCCCGGACCTGAGCACCTCGGTCTGGATGGGCCGCAGCAGCGGCCAGATCCCGCTGCGCAACATCAAGGGGGTGGCCAACGTCACCGGTGGCAGCCTCCCCGCCCTGACCTGGCAGTCCTACATGCAGGCGGCGGTGGTGGGCACGCCGGTGCGGGACTTCTCGTCACCGGCCTCCATCGTCCCCGACGAGCGGTTGGCCGAGCTGCGGGCCCAGCGCGACTCCCGGCTCGACGTCGGGCGCCGAGCCCAGGAGCAGGAGGAGTCCCCCACCTCGGTGCCCCTCGAGCCGGTGCCGACCATGCCGCCGCCGCAGTGCGGGCCCGGCCCCTACGGCCCGCCCGAGTGCCGGGACAGGGCACCAGGCGCCAACGTGGTGCCCGGCGCCGACCGGGGTCAGGTGGTCCGGGTGCTCAGGTCCGACCCGAACCCGTTCGTCACCTCCAACCAAGGTCGGATCGTCGTCATCGAGCCCTCCACCACGACGACCACCGGTCCTGGGTAGGGCCTGCGGTCGGACACGATCGGGCGGCGGCCCCTGTGGGGGCCTCCGGTCGCTCCGGTCCCGGCCCCCGCCCGGCGCTCGCCGGTCCCGGCCCCCGCCCGGCGCTCGCCGGTCCCGGCCCCCGCCC
>JBOGHU010000113.1:0-22079 GCA_050742255.1 Acidimicrobiales bacterium | reverse complement strand
TCCCCGGCCTGAGCCGGGTCCCCGCCCCGGCTGACGCCAGCCCGCTGCACCACGCCGGCGCCCTCCCGCTCGGGAAGGGCATGTGGCTGTACGAGCCCCACGAGGTGGAGGGCGGCGACGTGGCCGCCCTGGGCGCACGGGCGACCGAGGCCGGCCTCACCCACGTCTACGTCCGCACCGGCTCGTCGAAACGGGGGTTCTACGCCCAGGCCTACCTGGACCAGCTCCTCCCCGCCGCACGCGCCGCCGGCATCCGGGTGTACGGCTGGGACTTCCCCGAGCTGGACGACGTCGCCGCCGACGTGGCCCGCGCCGCCGCCGCCATCGCCTACACCACCCCAGGCGGCCACCGCATCGACGGCCTCGCCGCTGACATCGAGACGCCGGCCGAGGGCACCAACCTCACCGCCGCCGGCGCCGCTGCCTACGGTGCCGGCCTACGGGCGGCGGCCGGCACCGGCTACCCCCTCATCGCCGTGGTCCCCCGGCCCTCCGAGCTCATGCTGGCCCGCTATCCCTACGCCGAGGTCGTGGCCAGCTTCGACGCCATCGCTCCGATGGTCTACTGGCTGAACCGCCAGCCCGACACCGACGTGGCCGCAGCCGTGACCCACCTGGCCACAGCCTTCGCCAAGCCCGTCCTGCCCGTGGGCCAGGCCTACGACGGCGCCCTGGAGGGTGGCCGTCCCGGGCCGCCTCCCCCCGAGGAGATCCGGCGCTTCCTCGCCGCCGCCGCGTCCGGCGCCGCGGGGGTGTCGTTCTGGTCCTGGCAACACGCCGACCAGCCCTTCTGGGACACGATCGCCGCTGCTCCCGAGTTCGCCTGGGACGCCATGGCTCCCGCCCAGATCCCCCCGGCGCAGGTCCGCGCCCTGCAGGCCCAGCTCACCCGGTTCGGCCACCATGTCGCCGCCACCGGCACCTGGGACGGGTCCACCGGCGCCGCCCTCCGCGGCTACCAGCGCTCGGTGGGACTGCCCGAGACGGGCGTGCTCGATCCGTCCACCGTGGCCACGCTGCTGGCGCCGTTCAACCCGCCCGTGGGCTAGAGGGGCCGAGGGGGACCCCGACACCGCCCCGGACGTGCCAGCCTGTAACCATGACCGACCTCCCCAGCCAGCCCCCCCCGCCCCCACCGGAACCGTCCCCTCCCGGGCGCCGTCGCCCCCTGGCGGCCATCGACCCAGCCGGTCTCCCGGTCATGGCCGCCGCCTCGATCGTGCTGGCCGTCCTGAGCCTCCTCCTCGGTGCCCTCCTGGTGGGGGCGTCGGTCGAGGACGTCGGTGACGACACCTGGAAGCTGGCGGTGAAGACCATCGGCCTCGGGAGCTTCACCGTCGGCGGCTTCGGCGTGCTCGGGCTGGCCCCGTTGGCGGGCGTGTCCCTGCTGGTCGCCCTCAGCCTCACTCGAGACGCCCCGGTGGGCTCCCGGCCCGACCCCGTGTCCCTGGTGCGGGCCGGGTCCGTGGGCGCGGCCAGCTGGCTGGTCCTGTTCACCCTGCTCGGCGTGATCGTCGACCTGACCGAGCTCGGCGACGACTTCGCCGCCGCCTTCGGCCTGCTCGTCGTCGACCTGGGCACCCTGGCCGTGCTCGTCGTCACCCTCCTCTGGGGCTTCACCGCCTTCGTCTCGGCCCGCCGCGGCTAGCCCGCCCTGTCCGGCCCCCGGGGGAGAGGACGCGTCGGGCGGGCCGGAGGGCCAGTATGGGGCGGTGCCCCGGTTCCTGAGCGCCGCCTGGCTGGACGAGCTGGCCACCGCCCTGGGTACCGCCCCCTCGGAGGCCGAGGCGCCCGGCACCAGCCCGGTCACCATCCAGCAGGTCGTGACCGGCACCCCCCACGGCGACGTGCGCTACGCGGTCCGCGTGGCGGGCGGTGTCACGACGGTGCTGCCCGGGGGAGTCGAGGCGCCCGACGTCACCGTCACCACCGACTGGGACACGGCGGTGGCCGTCGCCTCTGGCGCCACCGGCGCCCAGGAGGCGTTCCTCGCCGGCCGCCTGCGGCTGTCGGGCGATGGGGCCGCCCTGCTCACCCCGGGGGGCCCGGTGTCGGCGGCGGGCGGGCTGGCCGGGGTCCTGGCCGCCCTCGGGGACCGCACGACCTACTGAGCCGGGGGCCGGTCAGCCCAGCAGGCCCAGCCGCTCGACCGCGTCCCGTTCCTCGACCAGCTCCTCCACCGAGGCGTCGATGCGGGCGCGGGAGAACGGGTCGATGTCGAGGCCGGGCACGATCGCCCACGACCCGTCCCGGCAGGTCACGGGGAACGAGCAGACCAACCCCTCGGCCACGCCGTAGGACCCGTCCGAGCGCACCGCCATCGACACCCAGTCGCCCCCGGGCGTGCCGCCGGCCCAGTCCCGGACGTGGTCGATCACGGCGGCGGCGGCCGACGCCGCGCTGGACGCCCCCCGTGCCTCGATGACGGCGGCGCCCCGCCTCTGCACGGTGGGGATGAAGTGGTGCTCCAGCCACTCCCGGCCCACCGCCTCGACCGCGCTCCTCCCCGCCACCTCGGCGTGGAACAGGTCCGGGTACTGGGTGGCGGAGTGGTTGCCCCAGACCGTCATCCGGGACACGTCGGTGACCGCCACCCCCGCCCGGGCCGCCAGCTGGGCGGTGGCCCGGTTGTGGTCCAGCCGGGTCAGGGCCGTGAACCGGGAGGGGTCGAGGCCGGGGGCGTTGGCCAGGGCGATCAGGCAGTTGGTGTTGGCGGGGTTGCCCACGACCACCACCCCCACGTCGTCGCCGGCGTGGTCGGCCAGGGCCCGCCCCTGGGCGGCGAAGATGGCGCCGTTGGCCTCCAGGAGGTCGCCGCGCTCCATCCCCCGGGTCCGGGGACGTGACCCGACCAGCAGCACCCAGTCGGCGCCCTCGAACGCCCGGGCCGGGTCGTCGGTGGTCACCACCCCGGCGAGCAGGGGGGAGGCGCAGTCCTCCAGCTCCATGGCCACCCCCGCCAGGGCGCCCAGGGCGGAGGGGACCTCCAGGAGCTGGAGCCTGACCGGCCGGTCGGGGCCGAGCAGGGCCCCGCCGGCCAGGCGGAACACCAGGCTGTAGCCGATCTGGCCGGCGGCCCCGGTGACGGCGATGCGGGCGGGATCGCTCACCGGGACGTCATGGACGCTCACCCCGAGCGGGCCACGGCCAGGGTCGGCGTCGCCAACGCCGCCTCGTACGCCGCCCAGGCCAGGTACCCGAGGGCGTAGGGCTCGGCCCGACCGAAGACGGCGGGCCACAGATCGACGAGCACGAACAGCGTGGCGAAGGCGACCAGGCAGGTCCCGACGTTCAGCAGGCCGACGTCGAAACCTCGCCGCCGGGCGCCCTCGGCGACCAGGGTGCCGATGCCGCCGGCCAACGCCAGGCCGCTGGCCAGGCTGACGTCGAGATCCCACGTGAGGAGGGTGCCGGCGGCCACGCCCAGGGAGGTGAGGAGGACGGCAGGCGCCCAGTAGCCGTGCCGTCGACCCCCCACGGCAGCGATGCCGATCGAGATCAGGCCGGCGAAGAGGGGGACCCAGACGAAGCGCAGGGGGCCCACCCCGATGGCCAGCTCCATGGCCCCGGCCCCGACCACGGCCAGCGCCGCCCGGCGCAGGTGGAGGCCACGCTCGGACATCACACCGGTCTCCCTGCCAGCCATCGGGCACCTCCTCGGGCCCCCGTCCGCCGGGACCGCACCGCCGGCCAGGCTAGTGGGGCGGCGGGGTCGTAGCTGGGCCCCCGGATCGGGCACCCGGCTACGCGAGGGCGGTCTCGGGCTCGAGGGCCACGGCCAGCACCTGGCCCACGTCGGCGGCGAGGTGGATGGTCATGGCCGAGCGCACCGCCTCGGGGACGTCGTCGAGGTCGCCCTCGTTGCGGGCCGGCAGCACCACCTCGGTCAGGCCGGCCCGGTGGGCGGCCAGGACCTTCTGCTTGATCCCCCCCACGGCCAGCACCCGGCCCTGGAGGGTGACCTCGCCGGTCATGCCCACGGTGGCCCGCACCGGGCGCCCGGTGGCCAGGCTGACAAGGGCGGTGACCATGGTCACGCCGGCCGAAGGACCGTCCTTGGGCACCGCCCCGGCGGGCACGTGGACGTGCAGGCGTCGCTGGGCCAGGGCGTCGGCGTCCACGCCCAGCTCGGCGGGGTGGGACCGCACGAAGGACCGGGCGATCTCGGCCGACTCGCGCATGACCTCGCCGAGCTGGCCGGTCAGGGTCAGCCCCGGCTCCCCGGCCATGGCCGAGGCCTCGACGAAGAGCACGTCGCCGCCGGCGCCGGTGACGGCCAGGCCGGTGGCGACGCCGGGCACCGAGGTCCGCTCGGCCACCTCGGGGTGGAAGCGCCGGCGCCCCACCAGGGGCGCCAGGTCGCCGCCGTACACCACCACGCCCGCCCCCTGGGGCCCATCCCCGGCCAGCCTGGTGGCGACCTTGCGCAGCACCCGGCCCAGCTGGCGCTCCAGCTCCCTCACCCCCGCCTCCCGGGTGTAGCCCGAGATCAGCTCGTAGAGGGCGGCCTCGGTCACCTCGACCTCCCCGGGGCGCAGGCCGGTGCGCTCGAGGATCCGGGGCAGCAGGTGGTCGCGGGCGATGGCCGCCTTCTCGGCCTCGGTGTAGCCGTCGAGGGTGACCACCTCCATGCGGTCCAGCAGCGGCGCCGGGATGGTCTCCACCACGTTGGCGGTGGCGATGAAGACCACGTCGGAGAGGTCGAGCTCCAGCTCCAGGTAGTGGTCCGAGAAGGTGTGGTTCTGGGCAGGGTCGAGCACCTCCAGCAGGGCCGAGGAGGGGTCCCCCCGCCAGTCGGCGCCCACCTTGTCCACCTCGTCCAGCAGCAGGACCGGGTTCATGGCCCCGGCCTCGGTGACGGCCCGCACGAACCGCCCGGGTCGGGCGCCCACGTAGGTGCGCCGGTGCCCCCGGATCTCGGCCTCGTCCCGCACCCCGCCCAGCGCCACTCGAGCGAAGGGCCGGCCCAGGGCCCGGGCCACCGACTCCCCCAGGGAGGTCTTGCCCACCCCCGGCGGCCCCACCAGGGCCAGGATGGCGCCGGCGCCGCGGCCACCGACCTCGGCCACCCCCCGCTCCGCTCGCAGCTTGCGGACCGCCAGGAGCTCGACGATGCGCCGCTTCACGTCGTCCAGACCGGCGTGGTCGGCGTCGAGCACGGCCCGGGCCACGGTCAGGTCGAGCGTGCCAGCCACCCGGTTCCCCCACGGCACTTCGAGGACGGTGTCCAGCCAGGTGAGGATCCAGCCGTGCTCGGGGTTCTGAGGCGCGGTGCGCTCCAGCTTGTCCAGCTCCCGCTCGACCGCGGCCCGCACCGCCTCGGGCGCCCCGGCGTCGTCGAGGCGGCGCCGGTAGCCGGCCACCACGTCACCCTCGGACTCGCCCAGCTCCCTGCGGATGGCCTCCAGCTGGCGGCGCAGCAGCGCCTCCCGCTGCTCGCGCTGGAGGCCCTCGCTCACCCCCCGGCTGACCTCCTCCTGCACCGACTGCTCGGCCAGGGCCTCCCGGGCCCAACCCAGCACCAGGGTCAGGCGGGCCTCGACGTCGAGGGTCTCCAAGACCTCGACCTTCTGCTCCAGCGAGAGGTCGGGCGAGTACAGGGCGGTGTCAGCCACCGCCCCGGGGTCGCGCAACCCCCGCAGGCCCTGGGCCAGCCGCCCCGCTCCCCGGCGCTCGAGGATGGCCTCCACAACCGCCCGGTACTCCCGGGCCAGGCGGTGGGCCTGCTCCGAGAGGGGGCCGGGGTCGGGCACGGGCCGGGCCGACACCCACAGGCCCGGGCCCCGGTCGCCCACGCCAGCGCCGATGACCATCCGCTCCTGGCCCCGTACCACCAGGGCCCGCAGGCCCGTGGGCGCCTGGCCCACGTCCTCGATGACGGCGGCGGTGCCGACCCCGGCGTAGCGGTCGCCGACTCGTGGCACGAGGAGCAGGCGCCGGTCGTGGGCCAGGGCGGCGTCGGCGGCGGTGGCGGCCTCAGGCGTCTCCACGGCGATGGTCACGACCATGTGGGGGCCCACCACGCCCCCGGTGAGGGGCAGGACGGGCAGGGCGAGCGTCTCAGTTCCCGGCATCGGGAGTTGTAACGCTCATTACCCAGTCGCTATTCCTTGGCTGCCGGGAGCCGGTCGATGACGGCGGCGGCCAGCTCCGAGGTGCTCACCGGGGTCACCCCGTCGAGCAGGCGGGCCAGGTCGTAGGTGACGATGCCCTCGGCCAGGGTGGCCTCCAGGGCGGCCACCACGTCGTCGGCGGGCCCCTGCCACCCCATGTGCTCCAGCATCAGCACTCCCGAGAGCAGCAGCGAGGCGGGGTTCACCTTGTCCTGTCCGGCGTAGCGGGGGGCGGTGCCGTGGGTGGCCTCGAACAGCCCGTGGCCGGTGCGGTAGTTGATGTTGGCGCCGGGAGCCATCCCGATGCCGCCGACCTGGGCGGCTACAGCGTCAGAGAGGTAGTCGCCATTGAGGTTGGTGGTGGCGACCACGTCGAAGGTGCCGGGACGGGTGAGCACCTGCTGGAGAGCGATGTCGGCCATGGCGTCGTCGACCAGGATCCTCTCGCCGGGGTCGCCCCCGCAGTCGTCCCACGCCACCGCCACGCTGGCGAACTCCTCGGCCACCACCTCATAGCCCCACCGGCGGAAGGCGCCCTCGGTGAACTTCTGGATGTTGCCCTTGTGGACCAGGGTCACCCGGCGGCGCCCCTTGGCCACCGAGTAGTCCAGGGCGGCCCGCACCAGCTGCTTGGAGCCGGTCACGGAGATGGGCTTGAGGCCGATGCCCGAGTCAGGGCGGATCTCCCACCCCAGCTGGTCGTGGAGGTAGGCGATGAGCCGCACCGCCTCGGGGCTGGCGTGGGCCAGCTCCAGGCCGGCGTAGACGTCCTCGGTGTTCTCCCGGAAGATGACCACGTCGACCAGCTCGGGGTGGCGGACGGGCGAGGGCACGCCCGGGAACCACCGCAGCGGTCGTAGGCAGACGTAGAGGTCGAGGGCCTGGCGCAGGGCCACGTTGAGGCTGCGGATCCCCCCTCCCACCGGCGTGGTCAGGGGCCCCTTGATGCCGACCACGTGCTCCCGGAACGCCTCCACCGTCTCGGGTGGCAGCCACTGGCCCGTCTCGTCGGCGGCTCGCTGGCCGGCCAGCACCTCCAGCCAGGCGATGGACCGGCCGTGGCGGGCCACGGCCGCGTCCAGCACCCGCCGCACCGCCGGCCAGATGTCCACGCCGGTCCCGTCGCCCTCGATGAAGGGGATGATGGGCTGGTGGGGGACCCGCAGGGCACCGTCGGGCCCGACGGTGATCGGCTCGGCCATCGGCCGGATGCTACCGACGGGGCCCCTCGGCCTCCCAACGGGCGTCGAGGCCCAGGTTGGCGCAGACCTCGAGCGTCGCCAGCGACCGGTTCATGGTGTAGAAGTGCAGCCCCGGCACCCCCTCGGCCAGGAGCTTCTGGCCCAGCTCGGTGGCGACCTCGACACCGATGCGGCGCACCTCGTCGGGGCGGTCGGCGACGGCGTGGAGGCGGGCGGCCAGGTCGGGGGGGAAGTCGGTCCCCGCCATCTCCGCCATGCGGGTGACCTGGCCCGCCCGGTCGACGGGCATGATCCCCGGCACCACCGGGCGGTCGACGCCGCGGGCGGCCAGCCCCTCGACCAGGCGCAGGTAGTCCTCCACCCCGAAGAAGAACTGGGTGATCCCGTAGTCGGCGGCGGCCAGCTTGACCGCGGTGTGGTCGAGATCGGCCTCCAGGTCGCTCCCGGAGTCGGGGTGGCCCTCGGGGTGGACGGCGACGCCGACCGAGAAGTCTCCCACCTCCCGGACCAGCGCCACCAGCTCGGCGGCGTGGCGGAGGTCGCCCTGGGGCAGGGGCCGGTCGGCGTGGAGGGGCGGGTCGCCGCGCAGGGCCAGGACGTTGTCGATCCCCTCGTCGCGGTAGCAGACCAGCGTCTCGACCAGCTCGTCCCGCCGGTGGGCGGCACAGCACACGTGGGCCACCGCCAGCCACGGCCTGCCCCGGGCCAGCTCGACCACCAGGTCGTGGGTGCGGTCCCGGGTGGAGCCGCCGGCCCCGTAGGTCACCGAGACGAAGTCGGGGCGCAGCGGCGCCAGCCGCTCCAGGGTCTGGGCGAAGCGCTCAGGGTCCCGGGGGGGCCAGAACTCGAACGAGAGCGTCTGGCGCCGGCCCAGGAGGTGGTGGACCCGGGACGCCGAGAGCCGGGACATGGACAGAGAGCGTAGTGGGACCTAGGCCCCGTCCGACCCGGCGACCCTGCGCTCCGCCGCCTCCACCGCGTTGCGCATGAGCATGGCCACGGTGGTGGGGCCCACGCCCCCCACCCGGGGGGTGACCCAGCCCGCCACCTCGGCCACCGACTCGTCTACGTCAGAGAGGACCTTGCGACCCTGGTAGGTGGCGCCTCCGCCCACCACCGCCGCCCCGGGCCGCACGTGCTCGGGCCGCACGATCCCCGGCACCCCGGCGGCGGCGATCACGATGTCGGCCCTGCGGGTGTGCACCCCCCAGTCGGGGACGCCGGTGTGCACCACGGTCAGGGCGGCGTTGGCGGTGGGTCGCTTCTGGGTCAGCACCAGGCTCAAGGGCCGGCCCAAGGTGATGCCCCGGCCCAGGACCACCACGTGGCGACCGGCCACGGCCACACCGTGGTGGGCCAGCAGGGCCTCGATGCCGGCGGGGGTGCAGGCCACCGGCCCCGGCATGGACAGGGCCAGCCGTCCCAGGTTCAGCGGGTGCAGCCCGTCGGCGTCCTTTTCCGGGTCCACCTCCAGCAGCGCCGCCTCGTAGTCGAGATGGCCGGGGGTGGGGTGCTGGACCAGCATGGCGTCCACGGCAGGGTCCCCGTTGAAGGCCCGGATGGCGGCCACCAGGTCGGCCTGGGTGGCGGTGGCGGGCAGGTGCTGGTGGGGGGAGGCCAGACCCAGGTCGGCGCAGCGCTCCTGCTTCCTGCGAACGTACCCGGCGCTGGCGGGGTCGTCTCCCACCAGGATGGTGCCCAGGCCGGGGCGGCGGCCGGTGGCGACGAGCGCCGCCACGCGGGGGCGGAGGTCGGCGTAGATGGCCTCGGCGACCGGCGCCCCCTCCAGCCGGCGGGCGCTCAATGCAGGAACTGGCGCTCGCCGGTGAGGACCATGGCCAGGCCCAGCTCGTCGGCCCGGGCCACCACCTGCTCGTCGCGAACCGAGCCCCCGGGCTGGACGACCACGGCCACCCCGGCGCCGGCGGCGGCGTCCACCCCGTCGGGGAAGGGGTAGAAGCCGTCGGTGGCCGACGCCCCGCCCCGGGCCCGCCCGGCCGCCTTCTGGGCAGCCAGCTCCCCGGCACCCACCCGGCTCTGCTGGCCTGCGCCGATGCCCACCGCCTGGCCCGCCTTGACCAGCACCACGCAGTTCGACCTGACGTGGGCGCAGACCCGCCAGGCCAGCTCGGCGTCGGCCCACTGGTCGTCGGTGGGCGCCGCCTTGGAGACCACCCGCCAACCGTCGCGCCCGGTGGTGAGGCGGTAGGGCTCCTGGACCAGGTAGCCGCCGTGGAGCTGGCGCAGGTGGCGGGGGTCGGCGGTGGGTGGCGGGGCCTCCAGCACCCTGGTGTTGCGGCGCCTGGCCCCGAGGCGCTCGACCACGCCCTCCCCGTAGCCGGGGGCGATGACCACGTCGGCCTGGGCAGCGGCCTCCATGGCGGCGACGGTGGTGGGGTCGACGGGTCGGTTCAGGGCCACGATGCCCCCGAACGCCGACCGCTCGTCGCCCTGGTAGGCCCCCCGGTAGGCGGTGGCCAGGTCGGCGGCCACGGCCACCCCACAGGGGTTGGCGTGCTTGACGATGACAGCGGCCGGCGACTCCCCCAGGGCGTGGACCAGGGCCCAGGCGGCGTCGGCGTCGTGAAGGTTGAGGTAGGACAGGGGCAGCCCTGCGTGCTGGACCACGCCGTCCCACCAGGTGGTGGCGCCCACCAGGCGGTAGCGGGCGGCGGCCTGGTGGGGGTTCTCGCCGTAGCGGAGCTCGGCCGCCCGCTCCAGGGCCAGGAGCAGGGTCGGGGGCAGCGGCTCGGCGGCCGGCGTGCCCCGGGGGCCGCGGTCCAGCCAGTCCACGATGGCGGCGTCGTAGGCGGCGGTGTGGGCGAAGGCGGCCCGGGCCAGGCGGCGGCGGGTGGCCTCCGACAGGGCGCCCCCTGCCCGCAGCTCCGCCAGCACCGCCGGGTAGTCGGCGGGGTCGGTCACCACTCCCACCCAGGCGTGGTTCTTGGCCGCCGCCCGCACCAGGGCCGTACCACCGATGTCGATCGTCTCCACCGAGGGCTGGGTCCGGAACGGGTACAGGTTGGCGACCACCAGGTCGATGGGGACCACGCCACGCGCCCCGAGGTCGGCCTGGTGGCCGGGATCGGCCCGGTCGGCGAGGATGGCACCGTGGATGGCGGGGTGGAGGGTCTTCACCCTGCCCCCCAGCATCTCGGGCGCCCCCGTGACCTCGGCCACCTCGGCCACCTCCAGCCCGGCGCCGCTCAGGGCGGCGGCGGTGCCCCCGCTGGCCACCAGCTCCCAACCGAGCTCGGCCAGCCCCGCCCCCAGCTCGGCCAGCCCCGTCCTGTCGGAGACCGACAGCAGGGCCCTCACCAGCTCGTCCCCGTGCCCTCGATCTCCTCGGCATAGGCCCGGATGGTGGCCGGGTACAGGCGGCGCTCCACCACCTTGATGCGCTCGTGCAGCCGCCCGGCGTCGTCACCAGGCAGGACCGGCACCGACTCCTGGGCCAGGACGGGGCCGGCGTCGACCTCGGGGATGGCCACGTGGACGGTGCAGCCGGTCACCTCCACCCCGGCGGCCAGGGCGTCCTCCACGGGATGCCAGCCGGGGAAGGCTGGGAGCAGGGCGGGGTGGGTGTTCAGGATCCGCCCCGGGAAGGCGTCGTGGACCGGCTTCTCGAGGATGGTGCCGAAGCCGGCCATGGCCACCAGCTCCACCCGGTGCTCGGCCAGGGCGTCGACCAGGCGGTGGGTGTAGGCCAGGCGGTCGAAGCCGGGGCCGTAGTCGGTGCGCTCCACCAGCTCGGCGGGCACGCCGGCCTGGGCGGCCACCTCGGTGGCCCGGCAGGGGCGGTCGACGACCACCACCACCACGTCGAGGCCGGCACCGAGGAGGGCCTCGAGGATGGTGCCCGTGCCCGACGCCAGGACCCCGATCCGCACACAGGCGACGCTACCAGCCCGTCCTTTTTGGGCGGCTCCACCCGCCCGGTCGCCCGGGGGCGGCGAGGCCGGCCCGCAGAGGTGAGGCTCAGATCTTCGCCACCACCTCGGCCATGAGCCTGCCCGCCGTGATCGGGTCCTCGGCCACGTGGGCCCCGGCCGCCGCCAGGGCCTCCACCTTGCTGGCGGCGGTCCCCCTGCCGCCCGACACGATGGCCCCGGCATGGCCCATCCGCCTCCCGGGCGGGGCGGTCACCCCGGCCACGTAGGCCACCACCGGCTTGGACATCTCGGCCTCCATGAACGCGGCCGCCTCCTCCTCGGCCGACCCCCCGATCTCGCCGATGAGCATGACCGCCTCGGTCTCGGGGTCGGCCTCGAAAGCGGCCAGGCAGTCGACGAAGGTCGTGCCCGGCACCGGGTCGCCGCCGATGCCCACGCAGGTGGTCTGGCCGATCCCCATCCGGGTGAGCTCGTGTAGGGCCTGGTAGGTGAGGGTCCCCGACCGGCTCACCACGCCCACCGGCCCACCGCCCCGGGCGATCTCGCCGGCGGTGATGCCGATGTTGCAGCGGCCCGGGCTGATGACCCCAGGGCAGTTGGGCCCGATCATCCGCACGCCGGGATGGTGGCGGATGAGCGAGGCCACCATGCGGGCCTCGTCGTGGGCAGGCACGCCCTCGGTGATGACGACGATCAGGGAGACCCCGCCCTCGGCCGCCTCCAGCACCGCCGCCGGCACCGCCGGTGCGGGGACGAAGACGCACGAGGCGTCGGCCCCGGTCGCCGCCACGGCGCCGGCCACGGTGGCGAAGACGGGTATGCCCTCCACGTCGGCCCCGCCCTTGGTCGGGTGGGTGCCGGCCACCACCTGGGTCCCGTAGGCCCGGTTGCGCAGGCCGTAGAAGCGACCTTGGCTGCCGGTCAGGCCCTGGTAGACGACCCGCGTGGTCTCGTCGGCGAGGATGGTCACCCCACGGCTCCGGGGTCGGCGGCGAGGGCCACCGCCCGGCGGGCGGCGGCCAGCATGTCGGTCTCGGCGATGAGGCGCCCGGAGGCGTGGCCACCGAGGACCGCCCGGCCCTCGGTGGCGTTGGTCCCGTCCAGGCGCACGACGATGGGGGTGTTGGGGCCCACCCTGTGGAGGGCCTGGACGATCCCCGTGGCCACCTCCTCCCCCTTGGTGATGCCACCGAAGACGTTGACGAAGATGGATCGCACCTGGGGGTCACCGTCGACCAGCTCCAGAGCGTCGGCCATCACCGCGGCGCTCGCCCCGCCGCCGATGTCGAGGAAGTTGGCGGGCCGGCCACCCACCTGGTTCACCACGTCGCAGGTGCTCATGGCCAGGCCGGCCCCGTTGGCGATGATCCCCACCGACCCGTCGAGGCCCACGTACTGGAGCCCCTTCTCCTGGGCCGCCCGCTCCCGAGGGTCCCGCACCTGGGTGGCCTCCAGCTCCGCCCAGTCGTGGCGGAAGGCGGCGTTGTCGTCCAGGCTGACCTTGGCGTCGAGCGCCAACAGGCGGTCGCCGGCCGTGCGGACGAGGGGGTTGACCTCGACCAAAGTGGCGTCGGCCCCGGTGTAGGCGTCGTACAGCCGGGCCAGCACGGTCACGGCCTGCTCGTGTATGGCCGGGTCGAGGCCAGCGTCGGCCACCCAGGCCCGGCACCTCGCCTCCCCCAGGCCGTCGAGGGGGTCCACGTGCAGCCTGGCCACGGCGGTGGGCTCCTCGGCGGCGACCGCCTCGATGTCGACGCCGCCCCGAGCCGACAGCATCCCCAGGTGGGTGCGGGCCGAGCGGTCCAGGGTGAAGCTGGCGTAGTGCTCGGCGACGATCTGGCAGGCTCGCTCCACCCACAGCCGCTCCACGGCCTGGCCCCCGATCCGCAGCCCCAGGACGGCCTCGGCGCGGGCCGCCGCCTCCCGGTCCGAGGCGGCCAGGCGGACACCCCCCGCCTTGCCCCGCCCCCCGGCCAGGACCTGGGCCTTCACCACCACCGGGTAGCCCAGCCGGCCGGCGGCGGCCACGGCCTCGTCCACCGTGGCAGCCAGCTCTCCTTCGGGGGTGGGGACGTCGAAGGAGGCCAGGAGCTGCTTGCCCTGGTACTCGAAGACGTCCACGTGGGGCGGCGCTCCCAGATCGGCTCCAAGACGGCGGCTGCATACTAGGCGGGTGGCCGAGCCCGCTCCCCCGACCCGTCGCTGGCCCACCCTCGTCCGCGACCCCAGACGGGCGGTGGTGGTGGGGGTGGTGGGGGTGGTGGGCGGCGTGGGCCTGGTCCTGGCCCTGTCTTTGCTGGCCGGCTCGGGCACCGTCCGGGTGAGCGGGCTGGGGGACCGGGAGTTCCGGGCCGGCCAGGTCGGCTCGCTGGCGTCGGCCGTGGCCCGCGCCGGCCCGGTGGCCTTCCCCGACGCCTCACCCCGGCGGGAGCGCGACATCTACGTGCAGCACCGCGGCGACAGCCAGGAGGCGGGGTGGCTGGCCTTCTCGGCCCAGGCGCCGGGGGCTCCCCGGCAGTGCCTGCTGCGCTGGTCGGCCGCCGAGGACGTGTTCGTCGACCCCTGCGACGGCCGGCGCTACGCCCCCGACGGCGCCGGGCTCACCCGGTACCCCACCCGGGTGGAGGACGGGATCCTCTACGTCGACCTGCAGGCGGGCCCGACCACCACGCCGTGAGGTTCCTCGGGCCCGGGCCCCGGCACCCAGCTACGCGAGGACCCTCTCGAGGGGCGCCCAGCACAGCAGCAGGCGCTTCTCGCCGACGGCGGGGAAGCGCACCACCACCTCCGCCCTCTCCCCGGCGCCGGTCACCGCCAGCACCACGCCCTCCCCCCAGGTGTGGTGACGCACGTCGTCCCCGCCCCGCAGCCCCAAGCCCCCGGCCCCCGAGCCCGACGGCACGGCGGCCCCGTCCCGACCGGCCCGGATGGCGGACTCCACGATCCGCTGACGACCGCCGCCGCCCCACACCCGGCCGTCGGTGTCGTCCCCGGGCCCCGACCGCCTCCGCCGCCGACGGAGCCCAGGCCCGCCCCGCTCGGCCACCAGCGAGGTGGGGAGCTCTTCGAGGAACCGGCTGGGGGGGTGGTACCGGGTGACCCCGAAGAGGGTCCGGCTCCACGCCGAGCTCACCAGCAGCCGCTCCCGGGCCCGGGTGATGCCCACGTAGGCCAACCGCCGCTCCTCCTCCAGCTGGTCGGGTTGGTCCAGGCTGCGGGCGTGGGGGAAGACCCCTTCCTCCAGCCCGATCATGAACACCACCGGGAACTCCAGGCCCTTCGCCGCGTGCAGGGTCATGAGGACGACCGACGAGTCGTCGTCGGTGAGCTCGTCGGTGTCGGCGACCAGGCTGACCATCTCCAGGAAGGCGTCCACGCTGTCGGCCTGGGCAGCCACCCCCACCAGCTCGGCCAGGTTCTCCAGCCGGCCCTCGGCCTCAAGGGTGTGGGCCTCGGCCAGCTCCTCCCGGTACCCGCTGCGGTCGAGGGCGACCTCGAGCACCGCCGCCGGGCCCTCCCCCACCACGCTCCGCAGCTCGGCCAGCAGGTCCAAGAAGCCGGCGATGCCGGCCAGGGCCCGACCGCTCACCCCCGCCGCCCCCGCCTGCTCCAGGGCCTCGACGAAGGGCCGGCCGTGGGCCACGGCCCAGGCGTCCAGGCGGGCCACGGTGGTGTCGCCCACCCCCCGCCTGGGGACGTTGAGGACCCGCTTGACCGAGACCTCGTCGGCGGGGTGCACGGCGGCCCGCATGTAGGCCAGGGCGTCCCGGACCTCCCGGCGCTCGTAGAACCGGGCCCCACCGATCACCCGGTAGGGGACGTCGCGCTGGACCAGGTGCTCCTCCACCACCCGGCTCTGGGCGTTGGTCCGGTAGAAGACGGCCAGGTCGCCCCAGCGCCGGCCGGCCCGGTGGAAGCCCACCAGCTCCGACGCCACCCAGGCCGCCTCGTCGTGCTCGTCGCCCGCCGAGTACCGCACCACCGGCTCGCCCCGCGCCTGGTCGCTCCACAGGGCCTTGGGCGTGCGGCCCGGGTTGTTGGAGATGACGGCGTTGGCGGCATCGAGGACGGTCTGGGTCGACCGGTAGTTCTGCTCGAGGACGACCACCGTGGCCTCGGGGAAGGCGGCCCGGAAGTCGTCCAGGTTAGCGGCGTGCGCCCCCCGGAACCGGTAGATCGACTGGTCGGCGTCGCCGACGACGAGGAGGTTGCGGTGCTCCTTCGCCAGGCGCACGACCAGCTCGCACTGGGCCCGGTTGGTGTCCTGGTACTCGTCCACCAGGACGTGGCGGAACCGCCTCTGGTAGTGCTCCAGCACCCCCGGGTGCTCGTCGAAGAGACGGACCGTCTGGGACAGCAGGTCGTCGAAGTCCATGGCCCCGGCCTGGTGCAGGCGGTTCTGGTACTCCCCGTACACGGCCGCCACCCGACGCTCGAAGATGGTCCGGGCCGCCTCGGCGTAGGCGGCGGCGGAGACCAGGTCGGCCTTGGCGGCGCTGATGGCGGCGTGCACCACCCGGGGGGGGAGGCGCCGGGGGTCGATGTCGAGGTCGGCCAGCACGTAGCGGGTCAGTCGGACGGCGTCGGCCTGGTCGTAGATGGCGAAGGACGAGGGGTAGCCCAGGGCGGCGCCGTCCCGGCGCAGGATGCGCACGCAGGCGGCGTGGAAGGTGGACACCCACATCCGGGCCGCCACCGGCCCCACCAGGGCGGCCACCCGGTCCTTCATCTCCTGCGCCGCCTTGTTGGTGAAGGTGATGGCGAGGATGGCGGAGGGCGGGACGTGGCGCTCGTCGAGCAGGTGGGCGATGCGGTGGGTCAGCACCCGGGTCTTGCCCGATCCGGCCCCGGCCACGACCAGGAGAGGCTCGTCACCGGCCACGACCGCCGCCGCCTGGTCGGGGTTGAGGGCGGTGGCGACGACGCCGGCGGGGAAGGGGGGAACGGTGCTCGACATGCGTGGATCACCCTACCGGTGGCGGCCGGCCCCGACGGGTGATGCGCCCCCGGACGCGAGAGACTGGGGGAGGAGCGCCGAGAGGAGCGTCACGTGACCGCGTCCGCCGCCGGCCTGGGAGCAGCCGAGGCCGACGCCCTGCTGCTGGAGCTGGTGGCCACCCCCGAGGGGAGGGCCGACCCCTACCCCCGCTACGCCCGGCTGCGGGAGCAGGCGCCGGTGCACCGCAGCGCCCTGGACCTCTGGGTGGTCACCCGGTACGAGGACTGCCAGCGGGTGCTGCGGGACCCCCGCTTCGGCAAGGACTACGACAACGCGGTGGACCGGTGGCGGGAGGCCGACCCCGAGCTGGCCCGGCAGGTCGCCTTCCCCGCCGAGAAGCCGTCGCTGCTGTTCCTGAACCCCCCCGACCACACCCGGCTGCGGGGGTTGGTGACCAGGGCGTTCACCCCCAAGACGGTGGAGGGCCTCCGGCCCCGCATCGTGGCTCTGGTCGACGAGCTGCTCGACCGCCTCGGGGAGGGCGAGACCGACCTGGTGGCCGGGCTGGCCTTCCCCCTGCCCGTCACCGTCATCGGCGAGATGCTGGGGGTCCCCGTCGAGGACCGCCCCCGGTTCCAGCCGTTGGTGCGTGCCGTCGCCGCCCTGCTCGAGGTCTTCGTCAGCCGCGAGGCCCTGGCCGCCGCCGAGGGGGCCCAGCGGACCATGCGGTCCTACTTCGCCGACCTGGTGGCCGAGCGCCGGGCCGCCCCCCGCCATGACCTGGTCAGCGAGCTGCTGGCGGCCGAGGCCGAGGGCGACCGTCTCACCACCGACGAGTTGATCTCCACCGCCGTGCTGCTGTTCGCGGCCGGCTTCGAGACCACCACCAACCTGATCGGCAACGGCGTGCTGGCCCTCCTGCGCCACCCCGACCAGCTCCTCCGGCTCCGCCGGGACCCCGGCCTCCTGCGCCTGGCGGTGGACGAGCTCCTCCGCTACGACAGCCCGGTGCAGGTCGACGGCCGGACCGCCCTGGCCGACGTGGAGCTCGGCGGCCACCGCCTCCCCGCCGGCGCCGGCGTGCTCACCCTCCTGGGCTCGGCCAACCGGGATCCCGAGCGGTTCACCGAGCCCGACCGCCTCGACGTGGGTCGGGACGAGGGCGCCTCGCTCAGCTTCGGGAGCGGCATCCACCACTGCCTGGGCGCGGCGCTGGCCCGGGTGGAGGGCCAGGTCGCCTTCGGTCGGCTCCTCGAACGGTTCTCCGAGGTGGAGCTGGGCACCGACGAGCCCGCCCGGCGGGACAGCCTCACCCTGCGGGGCCTGGTCAGCCTCCCGGTCCGGCTCCGGCGCCGGGGCTGAGGGGCGGCGGCGGTCCGCGGCCGGCCGCGATCCCGACCGCCGGGCCGGTCCACTAGTCTGCGGTCAGATGGCGGCGCTCCGGGTGGGCGATCGCCGTCCCTGACGGTCGACCACGGGCGCCTCTGGGAGGGGAGCGGGATGTCGAGCGACCAGTGCCAGGCGTGACGGGGGCGAGCCGGCGCCGCCAGGCACTCCCACCGGCTGCGACCACCCTCCAGGAGCGCGTCGAGGCCAGCACTGCCGGGCGGTGGGTCATCAGCGGGGTCCTCGTGGTCGTCCTGGCCAGCATCGCCCTGTGGAACATGCCCGACTCGGGCCTCCGCCGCAGCACCAGCTCGGTGGTGGAGCCCTTCGTCAGCGTCACCGGGCTGCGCCAGCAGTGGAACCTGTTCGCCCCCGACCCACCCCGGCGCAGCTCCCAGATCTTCGCCCGCGTCGACTACGCCGACGGGACCTCGGCCACCTGGAGCCCTCCCCACAACGACCGCTGGCGGAAGTGGCTGGGGACCATCCGGCTGGCCCAGTTCCGACAGCTCCAGGCACCGTTCGCCCGGTGGGTGGCCGACGACGTCGACCACGGCGGCCGCCGACCGGTACGGGTGGCGTTGCTGGAGCGGGTCCAGGAGCTCCGGCCGCCGGGCAGCGCCGAGGACCGCTCCGCCCCGACCGAGTCCGAGATCGTCACCATCGACCTGGACGACCAGGGGAGAGGCCGGTGAGGCGGCTGCCGGGGTGGTGGGAGGACTTCTGGTTCGCCCCCACGCCCACCTCGACCCTGGCCGTGGTCCGCATCGGCTACGGGGTGCTGCTGCTGGCATGGTCGCTGCTCCTCTCGGCCGACCTGTTCACCTTCTTCTCCGACTCGGGCCTCCTCCCCGAGAAACCGCCGATCACCTGGACCTGGACCGTCCTCGACGTCTTCCCCTCCAAGACCGCCATCGCCGTGCTGTTCGCCCTGCAGGTGGCGGCGGCGGTGTGCCTGATCGTCGGCTACCGCACCCGCCTGGCGGCGGTGGTGGCCCTCGTCGGCCTGACGTCGTTCCAGATCCGCAACCCGGTCGTGTTCAACTCCGCCGACATCCTGCTCCGGCTGTTCGGGCTGTACCTGGTCTTCGCCCCCGCCGGGGTGGCGCTCTCGGTGGACCGGTGGCGCAGGCACCGGGACCGCTTCTGGGAGTTCCCCCTCCGGGCGCCCTGGGCCGTCCGCCTCATGCAGGTGCAGCTCAGCGCCGTCTACCTGTTCACGGTGTGGCTAAAGCTGCGGGGGACCACCTGGAACGAGGGGACGGCGGTGTCCTACGCCATGCGGGTGGGTGAGGTCGCCCGCTTCGACGTGCCCCTGTGGGTCACCAACTGGGCGCCCCTGGCCAACCTTCTGACCTACACCACCCTGGCCATCGAGGTGGCGTTGGCCTTGTTCGTCTGGAACCGCCGGGCCCGTCCGTGGGTGCTGGGGGCAGGGGTGCTCCTGCACCTGTCCATCCTCCTCACGGTCATGGTGGGCCTGTTCAGCTTCACCATGTTCCTCGGCTACCTGGCCTTCGTCCCCCCCGAGACCATGACCAGGGTGCTGGCGGGCCTGCGGAGCCGGCTGAAGGGGGCCCGGTGGCGGCCGCTGCGGGCCCTCGGCTCGGCCGGGCCCGAGCCCCCGAGCCGGGCCCAGCGCCGGAAGGCCCCCCGTGAGGTCGCCACCGCCTGATCCCGGTGGCGAGCCCACCGGCCCTACTCCCACTCGATGGTGCCGGGCGGCTTGGAGGTGATGTCGTAGGCCACCCGGTTGACCCCGGGGACCTCGTTGATGATGCGCCCGGCCAGGCGGGCGAGCAGGTCGTGGGGGAGGCGGGCCCAGTCGGCGGTCATGGCGTCGTCGCTGGTGACGGCGCGCACCACCACCGGGTAGGCGTAGGAGCGCTCGTCGCCCATCACCCCCACCGTGCGGACGGCCGGGAGCACGGCGAAGGCCTGCCACACCTCCCGGTCCAGGCCGGCCCGGGCCAGCTCCTCGCGCACCACCGTGTCGGCCTGGCGGAGGATGGCCACCCGCTCAGGCGTCACCTCGCCGATGATGCGCACCCCCAGGCCGGGACCGGGGAAGGGCTGGCGCCAGACCAGCTCCTCGGGCAGGCCCAGCTCCTCACCCAGCCGTCGCACCTCGTCCTTGAACAGCGCCCGCAGGGGCTCGACCAGCTCGAACCCCAGGTCGGAGGGGAGCCCGCCCACGTTGTGGTGGGTCTTGATGGTGGCGGCGTCGGCCGTGCCGGACTCGATGACGTCGGGGTAGAGGGTCCCCTGGACCAGGAAGCGGGCGCCCTCCAGGTCCCGGGCCGCCGACTCGAACTCCCGGATGAAGCGCTCACCGATGACCTTGCGCTTCTCCTCGGGGTCGACCACCCCGGCCAGGCAGGCGAAGAAGCGGCGGGCGGCCCGGATGTGGACCAGGTCGATGCCCTGGTGGCGGCGGAAGGTCTCGACCACCTGGTCGCTCTCGCCTGCCCGCATCAGCCCGGTGTCGACGTAGACGCAGGTGAGCTGGTCGCCCACCGCCCGGTGGACCAGGGCCGCCGCCACCGCCGAGTCGATGCCCCCCGACAGGCCGCAGATGACTCGCGCCCCACCCACCTGCCGGCGCACGGCCCGGGCCTGGGTCTCGATGATCGAGGCCATGGTCCAGGTGGGACGGGCACCGCACACCTGGTGGAGGAAGCGGGCCAGCACCTCCTGACCCCGGGGGGTGTGCGCCACCTCGGGGTGGAACTGCACGCCGAACAGGCGCAGCCCGGGTGACTCCAGCACCGCCACCGGCGCGTCGGGGGCGGCGGCGGTGACGGCGAAGCCCGGGGGGGCGGCCACGATGGCGTCGGCGTGGCTCATCCACACCGTCTGGCTGGCGGGCGGGCCCGGCCCCAGCAGCGCCGAGGGGGCGACGACCTCCACGGTGGTCCGGCCGTACTCGCCCCGGCCGGTGCGGGCCACCTCGCCGCCGAGCTGGTGGGCAACCAGCTGGGCGCCGTAGCAGATGCCGAGGACGGGGATGCCCAGGTGGAGGACGGCGGGGTCGAGGAGAGGGGCGCCGTCCACGTGCACCGACTTGGGACCGCCCGAGAGGATCACCCCGACCGGGCGGCGGGCGGCGACCTCGGCGGCGGTGACGGTGTGGGGGACGATCTCGCTGTAGACCCGGGCTTCCCGGACCCTGCGGGCGATGAGCTGGGCGTACTGGGCCCCGAAGTCGACGACCAGCACCGTGTCGAACGGGGCCGTGACCGGCATCCCCTAGCTCGTGCCCATGCCGATGCCCTGGGCGTGCTGGAGGGCCTTGCCCTCGGTCCGCACGGCCGGCGCCACGACCACCTCGGCCTTCTGGAACTCCTTGACGGAGTCGTAGCCGCAGGTGGCCATGGACGCCCGCAGGGCGCCGAACAGGTTGAGGGTGCCGTCGTTGTCCCGGGCCGGCCCCACCAGGATCTCCTCCAGGGTGGCCCTGGTGCCGACCCGCACCCGGGCCCCCCGGGGCAGGGTCGGGTGGAAGGTGGCCATGCCCCAGTGGTAGCCCCGCCCCGGCGCCCCCTGGGCGGCGGCCAGGGGGGCGCCGAGCATGACGGCGTCGGCGCCACAGGCGATGGCCTTGGCCACGTCGCCACCGGTGCGCATCCCCCCGTCCGCGATCACGTGGCAGTACACGCCGGTCTCGTCCAGGTGGCGCATGCGGGCCCCCCTGGCGTCGGCGATGGCCGTGGCCTGGGGCACCCCGATGCCCAGCACCCCCCGGCTGGTGCAGGCGTTCCCCGGGCCCACCCCCACCAGCACCCCGGCCGCACCGGTGCGCATGAGGTGGAGGGCGGCCTGGTAGGAGGCGCAGCCCCCCACGATGACCGGGACGTCGAGCTCCCGCACGAAGCGCTTCAGGTTGAGCGGCTCGGCCGTCCTCGAGACGTGCTCGGCCGACACCACCGTGCCTTGGATGACCAGCAGGTCGAGCTCCGCCTCCATGAGGTGGGGGGCGAAGGCCTGGGTCCGCTGCGGAGTCACCGACGCGCACGACACCACCCCGGCGTCCTTGATCCGCCGGATCCGGGGGACGATCAGCTCCACCTTGACCGGCTCTGCGTAGATCTCCTGCAGGCGGGCGGTGGCCTTCTCCGCCGGCAGCCCGGCGATCTCCTCCAGCAGCGGCTCGGGGTCCTCGTAGCGGGTCCACAGCCCCTCCAGGTTCAGCACCCCCACCCCGCCCAGGCGCCCCAGCGCCACCGCCGCGGCAGGGCTGGTGACGCCGTCCATGGCCGCCCCCATGACCGGCAGCTCGAAGCGGAAGGCGTCGATCTCCCAGGAGATGTCGACGTCCTCGGGGTCCCGGGTCCGGCGGCTGGGCACGATGGAGATGTCGTCGAACCCCCAGGCCTGGCGGCCGGACTTCCCGATCCCGACCTCGATCTCCCCCACGACGCTCCTCCCTCGCTGCTGGCCCCTCGCTGCTGGCCCCTCGCTGCCGGCCCTGCCGGCCGCGCCTCGTGGGCGGGAGTCTACCGAGGGCCGTCGCCAGGAAGGCGGACGCCCGGGCCCTTGGCCCGGG
>JBOGHU010000112.1:0-4852 GCA_050742255.1 Acidimicrobiales bacterium | reverse complement strand
GCCCTGGCGGCCCGCGGGCCCCATCCACCACTGCTCATGGCCAAGATCGAGACCCAGGCCGCGGTCGACGACCTCGAGGCGATCATCGAGACGGCGGACGGGGTGATGGTGGCTCGCGGCGACCTGGGCATCCGCTGCGCGCTGGAGGACGTGCCCCAGCTCCAGAAGCGGATCATCCGTGCCTGCGTGGCCTTCGGACGGCCGGTGGTGACGGCCACCCAGATGCTGGAGTCCATGACCAACGCCCCGGCGCCCACCCGGGCCGAGGTCTCCGACGTGGCCAACGCCGTGTTCGACGGGACCGACGCGGCCATGCTGTCGGGGGAGACGGCGATCGGCCGGTACCCGGTCGGGGCGGTGGAGACCATGGCCCGCATCACGGCTCGGGCGGAGCGGGAGGCCGACTACGTCCAGTGGGGTGGCCGGCTGGGCAAGCTCCAGAGCGCCACCGCCGCCGACGCCCCGCCCGGTCACCGGATCACCGCCGCCATCACCGCCGCCGGGTGGCGGGCCGCGCTCGACGCCGACGCCGCCGCCGTCATCTGCTGCACTCGCTCGGGCGCCACCGCCCGGGCCATGGCCCGCTTCCGCCCCACCGTCCCGTTGCTGGGGATCACCCCCTCGGACCGGGCCGCCCGCCAGCTCACCTTCACCTGGGGGGTGCTGCCGGTGGTGGTGGACGAGCGCCCCAGCACCGACGACATCGTCTGGTTCGCGGTGGAGCAGGCGACGGCCATGGGCCTGGCCCGTACCGGCGACGTCGTGGTCGTGCTGGCCGGCTCGCCCGACGACCCCGAACCCACCACCGATGTCCTGCGCCTGGTACGGGTCCGCTGAGCCGGGGGGCCCGGCCGCGGCCCCGGCGACGGCGTTCGTCCTCGGCGGTGCCAGCAACCTGGGTGCCATGCAGGTCGGCATGCTGGAGGCGCTCCTCGAGCGGGGTGTGGTCCCCGACGTGGTGGTGGGGTGCTCGGCGGGTGCCCTCAACGGCGCGGCGGTGGCGTTGGAGCCCACCCTGGCCGGCGTGCACCGCCTGGCCCGCCTGTGGCTGGCGCTGACGAGGGCCGACGTGTGGCCGACCCGGCCGTTGATCACCCCCCTCCAGCTCCTGCGCCGGCGGGGGGCGGTGAACACCAACGACGGCCTGCGCCGGGTGATCGAGTCCTACGTGCCGCCCGAGACCACCTTCGCCGACCTGGCGCTGCCGTTCGCCTGTGTGGCCACGTCGCTCGACACCGGCCGGGAGCGGTGGTTCACCGAGGGCCCCCTGGCCCGGGCCATCCTGGCTTCCGCCGCCCTGCCCGCCCTGTTCCCCCCCGTGGAGGTCGACGGCGAGGCGCTCATCGACGGGGCGACGGTGAACGTGGTGCCCATCGGCAAGGCCCTGGAGCTGGGCGCCACCCGGCTGTTCCTGCTCCAGGTCAGGGACGTGGACGCCGAGCCGGTCCGGCCCCGCCGACCCCTCGACGTCCTCCTGCGGGCGCTCGCCATCGCCCGCAACTCCCGCTTTGCCCACGAGCTGGCGTCCCTGCCCGCCGGGGTGGAGGTGCACGTTCTCCCGGTGGTCTCCTGGCCCCGGCTCCGCTACGACGGGTTCTCCCGCACCCCCCAGCTCATCGAGGGGTCCCGGGTCGCCGCCCACCGCTACCTGGAGGCGCTCCACATCGGGGCATAGCGGCCTGGCCCCGCTCTCCGGTCCCCAGGCGTCGCCCAGCGACGCCTGGTGACCGGAGAGCGAGCGGTGCCGGCCGCATAGGGTGGCGGACCGAGCGCCGAGACGAGAGGAGCCTCGACCATGGCCACTGCCGAGGGTCCGGTGGGACCCTTCCCAGGGGGCGCCGACCCCGAGGAGTACGACCGGCTCCGCCGCCGGGTGCTGTGGAGCCTCCCCTACGGGCTGTACGTGGTGGGGAGCAGGGACGGCGACCGCCGCAACGGCATGACCCTGAACTGGGCCACCCAGGTCGCCTTCGCGCCCAAGCTGGTGGGCATCGGCGTGGAGAAGGCGGCCCTGACCCACGAGCTCATCGACAGGGGCGGCGTGTTCAGCCTGTGCACCGTCGACCGGGAGGACCGAGCCATCGTGCGCAAGTTCACCAAGCCGGTGGAGGTGGATCTCGACGCCATGACCCTCAACGGCTTCCCCTTCCACGACGGGCGGAGCGGCGCGCCGATCCTCGACCAGGCGCCGGGCTTCGTCGAATGCGAGGTCCGTCAGCGGGTGGACGTCAGCGACCACACCTTCTTCATCGGCGAGGTGGTCGACGCCGGGTTCCAGGGGCCGGAGGGCACGGCGGTCCTGCGGATGGAGGACACCCGGATGAGCTACGGCGGGTGATCCGTGGGCCACTCACCCGCCCGGGTCACCGGCGCCGTCCTCACCGGAGGGCGGAGCCGCCGGATGGGACGGGACAAGGCCCAGGTGATCGTCGCCGGCCGGGCTCTGGTCACCGTCGCCGCCGACGCCCTGTGGGGGGCGGGGGCGGACCCGGTGCTGGCGGTGGGCGGCGACGGTGCGGTCCTGGGCCGGCTGGGGCTGGTGCCGGTGCCCGACGCCCACCCCGGGGCGGGCCCCCTGGGTGGCCTGCTCAGCGCCCTGGCGGCGGCACCGGGGGAGGTGGTGGTGGTGCTGGCGTGCGACCTCCCTGCCGTGACGGCGGAAGGGGTGCGCCGGGTGGTGGACGCCCTGGACCGGGCACCGGAGGCGGCGGCGGCGGTTCCCGTCGCCGCCGGGCGGCGCCACGCCCTCCACGCCGCGTGGCGGCGGTCGTCGGCCCTCCCGGCGGTGAGGGCGGTGCTCGCCGCCGGGGAGCGGGCCCTCCACGGGGCGCTGGACGCGATGGTGACCGTGCCGGTGGGAGGTCTGGACCCGGCGTGGCTGGCCGATGTCGACACCCCGGCCGACCTGGCCAACCTCCGGTTGGGGCGGAGCGGTGTCCAGGGGCCAGACTGGGGTCCATGACCAACCCCGGACCGATCCCCCAGGTCGATGTGACCGAGCTGGCCGTCGTCCACGCCCAGGGGGCGTGGGTGCTCGACGTGCGCCAGCCCGACGAGTACGAGGCCGGGCACGTGCCCGGCGCCCGGCTGATCCCCCTCGACCAGCTCCCCACCCGCTGGACCGAGGTGCCCTCCGACCAGGACGTCTACGTGGTCTGCCGCAGCGGGGCCCGCAGCGCCGTCGCGGTCGAGGCCCTCAACGGGGCCGGCTACCGGACCGTCAACGTGGCCGGGGGGACCCTGGCCTGGATCGAGGCGGGCCGGCCGGTGGACCGGGGGCCCCACGCACCGTAGGAGCGGTCCGACGGCGGCGGTGCCGGAGGCGTCGCCGGCCAGCCGGGTGGTCGACGACGACGCCGCGCTGGGCGAGGTGGTGGCGACGATGGCCGGCCTCCCCACCTACGCCGTGGACACCGAGTTCCACCGGGAGCGGACCTACTTCCCCGAGCTGGCACTGGTCCAGCTGTCCTGGCCCGGGGCGTGCGTGCTGGTGGACCCCCTGGCGGTCGACGTGGCGGCGCTGGGGCCTGTGCTGGCCGGCGGCGGCGTGGCGGTCATGCACGCCGCCCGCCAGGATCTCGAGGTGCTGGGGCGAGCCTGTCTGGCCGTCCCGTCCACCCTGTTCGACACCCAGCGGGCGGCGGGGTTCCTCGGGTTCTCCACGCCCTCCCTGGGCGTGCTGGCCGACCGGGTCCTCGGCGTCCGCCTGTCCAAGGCCAGTCGCATGACCGACTGGATGCGCCGCCCGCTCAGCGAGGGCCAGCGTGCCTACGCCGCCGCCGACGTCGCCCACCTCCTCGATCTCGCCGCTGCCCTGCGGGCGGAGCTGGCCGCCACCGGTCGCCTGGCCTGGGCCGAGGAGGAGTGCGAGGAGCTGCGGTCCGGGGCGTGGGGGCCGACGGACCCCGATCGGGCCTGGCTCCGGCTCAAGGGCGGGCGCCACCTGGAGGGACGGGCCCGGGGGGTGGCCCAGGCGGTGGCGGCGTGGCGGGAGCGCCGGGCCATGGCCCTCGACCGTCCGGTGCGTGCCATCCTGGCGGATCCGGCCGTGGTGGGCATCGCCAACCGGGCGCCCCGCACCCTGCGCCAGCTCCGCCAGGTCCGAGGGGTGGAGGGCCGCCACCTCGATGGTGACGCCGGCCAGGAGCTGCTGGGAGCGGTCGAGGTGGGGCGGGGCCTGGGGGAGACGGACCTGGCCCTGGCCCGGGGTGCCGACGTGGAGGAGGGCCTGCGCCCCGTCGTCACCCTGGTGGCGACATGGCTGGCCCAACTGGGCGGGGAGCTCGGGATCGACCCCGGCCTGGTGGCGTCCCGCGACGACCTGTGCGCCTTCCTGGCCGGCGAGCCCACCGCCCGCCTGGCCACCGGGTGGCGGGCCTCGGTGGTCGGGCCGCTCGTCCGGCGCATCGCCGACGGCGACCTGGCCGTGGCCGTCGACGGTGGCCGAGCGCTGGTCCTCGAACGTCGCTCGGGGGACCCGGTGCGCCTCGACCTGCCCAGACCGACGGTGACCTGGGCGGGAGGCCGGTAGGCCGGAGGCGGCCGGCGGAGCGGCACTCCTCCTCCGAGGCCGGGCCCACCCGGGCGGCGGGCTGCCTGTCAGCCGCCGGGGCGGAGCACGATGGCCTGGTCGGGGCCCAGCCGCCCGCCCCAGGCCCGCCCCTCGCCGACGCCGTCGCTGGCCACCTCCACCACCCAGGCCCGCCCCAGCTCCACCTCCTGGCCCCCGGCGCCGAAGTTCACGGCCACCACCCGCCGGTCGGCGCCCGCCCACCGCTCCCACGCCACCACCTCGCCGGGGGCGGGGACCAGGGCCTGCCGGCCGAGGCGCAGGGCCGGGCTGGCCCGGCCC
>JBOGHU010000111.1:0-43927 GCA_050742255.1 Acidimicrobiales bacterium | reverse complement strand
GCGCATCCTCGACGGCTGGCCCACCGCCCCTGCTCTGCTCGACGCCTACCAGCGCATGGTCCTCATCATCTGACCCGACGAGGCGACCACCCCCTCGGCTCGACCCGACACCGCGCTCGCAACACGCCCCCGCTCACACCCGAAAACCGCTCTCGGGCCGTGAATGGCGACCACAGCGACCGTGCCAACCACGAAATGGCCGACCGGACGCCCGCCGACCCGCCGTCAAGACGCTTGACACCCATCGCGGTCATCTCACGAACGATCGGGGCTAGGGGTTCGGTGCCCGACCGCCGAGGAGGCGACGATGAGCAGAAGGAGCGACGTCCAAGAGCGCACCCGGCGGCCCGCCGGGGAGGACGGTGAGGACGCTCGGGCGCGGCCGCTCGCCCGGGGCCCCGTCACGGGACCGGGAACGGGCCAACCGACGTCCACGGCGAGAGCACGGTCCCGAGCTGCCATCGTCGCCATCGCTCCCGGGGTGCTGCTGGCCGGGTTCGCCTCCCATCCCTACATCGGCGTGGGCCCTCCCGACGAAGCCGCCATCGCTGCGGCGGTCGCCTCGGAGGCCACGCGCTGGGGGCTCTCGCACCTCATGGTGGCCGTGGGGTCTGGGCTCGCAGTGCTCGCCTTCCTCGCCATCAGGAGCTACCTCCGCCAGGCGGGCGAGGAGCGCTGGAGCAGCCTGGCGCTCCCGTTCATCGTCATGGGCAGCACGCTGTTCACGGTGCGCCCGGGATGGAGTTCGCGCCGCTGGCCGCTGCCGAGACAGGTGGTGACGTCGAGGCGGCCCAGGCTGCGCTGTTTCGGTGGTTCGCACCCATCCCTGTGGTGGGCGCGCGCTCGGGGTGCTCGGGTTCGCCAGGGGGATCGTCGACAGCGGAGCTCTGAGCCCGCGGCTGACCGGGCTCGTCGTAGGGGCGCTGCTGGTCATGGCCGCGGCGCGCGTCGTCCCCCTGGGCGCGGTTCAGCTCTACGTGCAGGGTGCCGCCGGCATCGTGGCACTGTGGCCGCTGGCAGGCCGGATGTGGAAGCACCACCTGGCGGCTGAGCGATGACGCAGAACGAGACCGACCGGAGGGGCGCCATGAGCACGGGAGCCATCGACGTCGCCGGATGCGGGGGGGGCCGCGTCACCCCTCGAGGGGGTCGAGGTGGTCACCGCCGACGGCGAGGTCCGCACCGCCAACCGCGACGAGAACGCCGACCTGTTCTGGGCGCTTCGCGGCGGTGGCGGCAACTTCGGCGTCGTCACCCGGTTCACGTTCCGCCTCCACGAGCTCGGCCCGACCGTCTACGGCGGGCTGATCGCCTGGCCCTTCGATCGGGCCGACGAGATCCTCCATGCATACCGGACATTGACCACCGAGGCGCCCCCGGAGCTGGCCGTGTGGCTGGTCCTCCTCCGGGCCCCGGCGGCGCCCTTCGTGCCCGAGGAGTGGCGCGGCCAGCGGACCTGTGCATGGCCGTCTGCTGCAGCGGCGACCTGGACCACGTTGACGAGGCGGTGGCGCCGATCCGGGCGCTGGGCAGCCCCGTCGTGGACCTGCTTCACCGACAGCCCTACACCCAGGTCCAGTCCTACCTCGACGCCGCCGAGCCCAAGGGCCACCACTACTACTGGAAGACCGAGTACCTTGCCGAGCTGAGCGACGACCTCCTGTCGACCACGCGGGACCTGTTCGCCCAGTGCCCCATCGCCGAGGGCCAGATCGGCTTCCTCCACCTCGGTGGGGCCCTCAACGAGCACAACGAGGATGACGGGGCCGTGGGGAACCGGGACGCCCGCGTCGCATTTGGCGTGCAAGGCCATTGGGAACCGGACGAGCCCGATGCGGACACGTTCCCGGAGTGGGTCCGCGACGCGTGGAGGCGGGTCCGGCCCTTCGGGACCGGCCGGGCCTACATCAACTTCCAGACCGCTGACGAGGACGAGCAGCGGGTCCGGGCGACCTACGGCGACAACTTCGACCGCCTCGCCGAGGGGAAGGCCGCCTACGACCCGGAAAACCTGATCCGGGTGAACCGCAACATCCCTCCGGCGTCCTGACGCCGAGGTCCGTCGGTGCCGGCCCGGTCGTCGTCAGGGCGCGGCCCGCCTACCGTTGCCCGTGTCTCCCGCACCGTTCTGGCCCCCGGGCCCCTGACCGGCGATCATGGGGCCGACCAAGGAGCCGATGAACGGGAGCAGATGATGGGCGCGGTCATGGATGCCACCAAGGAGACGTTCAGGGACCTCGTCTCGGGGGGGCTGGTGCTGGTCGACGTGTGGGGCCCGGAGTGCCGCCCGTGCTTCACCCTGATGCCCCACGTCGAGCGCCAGGCGGCGGAACGGCCCGAGCTCGGGGTGGTCAAGCTCGAGGCCCCCAAGGCCCGTCGGCTGTGCATGGAGCTCGGGGTGCTCGGGCTCCCCGCGTTCATCCTGTTCCACGACGGCGAGGAGGTCGGCCGCCTGAGCGGCCAGGACATCACGCCCTCGGCCCTCCAGGCCTGGCTCGACGAGACCGTCTCGGGCACCGGGAAGGGTGCTCAGGTGCCCGAGGGAGGCAACCCGAGGTAGCCGGCATCACTCCGGGCCGAGGATCCAGCGGCGTCGGCGGTACCAGTCGACGTCGGCCAAGACCGCCCGGCGAGGGTCGGCGTGGCGGAACCGGAAGCCGGTCCCCTCGAGGGCGTCGAGGCTCAAGCGGTTGTTGCGGTTGGCCTTGCGCAGGAAGCGGAACCGCTCACGGGTGAGGAGGATCGGGTCGTTCATGCCCAGCGCCAGCATGTCCGACCTGGCCTGCTGGCGCTCGGGGTAACCGGGTCCGCAGTCGGGGTCGTCGTCCAGCTCGACGGTCATGCCGAAGTGGGCGGCCAGGATCTCGGCCACCTCGTGGCTGATCGGGTAGGCGCCCGAGGCCACGTTGAACGCCCGGCCGACGGCGTCTGGGTGGCCCATCAGGTGCAGGCAGGCAGCGACCACGTCGTCGACGTGGACCAGGCGCTGCTCGATGGGCTCCCCGTGGACCGCCAGCCGGTCGAGCCCCATGAAGCGCTCGATGGCGACGTCGAGGATGGCGCTGGCCAGCAGCTTGACCGCCCCCGGTCCGTGGACCGACACGGGCCGCACGACCACCACCGCCATGCCCTTCTCGGCGAACCGCCACACCACCTGCTCGGCCTCCCACTTGGCCTTGCCGTACCCTCGGCTGGGGCGAGGCTGGACGCCCTCGGGCACCGGCGAGGGGAGCTCCTCCTCCTCGCCGTAGACGGCGGTCGTGCTCACCGCCAGGGCCCGCTCGACGGTGCCGACGGCCGCTAAGGCCTCGAACAGCCGCTCGGTGGCGACCACGTTGTCGCGGTGCATCTCCTCGTCCGAGGACCGCGAGCTCGAAGCCCCGGCCAGGTGGAAGACGTGGGTGACGCCGCCCACCAGCTCGTCGATGGCCGGGCTGTCGACGAGGTCGACGGCCCGGTAGTCGGCCTCCGCCGGGAGCCCGGGGGGACGGGGGCGGCGGCCGCACGCCCGGACGTCCCACCCCTCGGCCACCAGGGCCGGGACCAGGTGCGAGGCGATGAACCCCGACGCACCCGTGACCAGGGCGGAGCGGGCGGACATGGTCCCTACGGTGGCAGCCACGACCTTCGCGGTCCACTCGGTGGCGCCTGGCCGGCGGCCAACCGTCCGCTCCCCCGTCACGAGGCCGGCGTCGGCGGCGTGGTGCCGACCCCGCCGAGCTGCCGGGGCCGTCCGACGAGCAGGATCGAGAGACCGAAGGGTAGGTCCACCCGCCGCAGCACCGCCCGTTCCAGGCGGGTGACGGCGAGGAGCGCCCGGTTGACCAAGGGGCTCACGAAGCTCGCCTCCTGGGCGCCACCCCGCATGGAACGACGCAGCGGCGTCTTCCTCACCGCCAGCGCCACGGGCACCAGCCAGGAGTGGAAGTAGGTGCAACGCTCCACCTCCAGGCCCGACGCCTCGGCAGCCCGGCGCAGGCTACGAGCGGTGTACCGACGGCGATGGCCCAACCGGACGTCGTGGTCGCTCCAGGCCCACGCGTAGGCCGGGACGGTGAGGACGACCGTGCCACCCGGCCCCACCACCCGGGCGTACTCGGCCATCGCCAGCACGTCGTCGTCGAGGTGCTCGACGACGTCGAGGCTGAGCAGGGCTGCGCCGGCTCCCGCCCGCAACGGCAGCTGCTCGGCCCGGGCGACGGCGAACCCCCCGGACCCGTCGCCACCATCGGCCAGGGCCAGCGCGTAGGGGCTCAGATCCGTGCCCAGGGTCCTCAACCAGCTCCTTCGTCGGAGGTCCCCGAGCATGGCGCCGGTGCCACAGCCGACGTCGATCACGGTGTCGCCAGACGCATCGGCGGGTGGCCCCACCTCCTCGGCCACCAGCTCACGCTTGGCCCGATACCACCAATGTCTCCCCTCGAAGCGGGCCATGGCGTCGAAGGTCTCCCGAGACATGGCTCTCGCCCAGAGGTGTCGGCGCTCCATCGGTGACCCGAGGCTAGTGCCCAGCCGAGTTCCGGTCAGATGGAGACAAGGGGGAGCTGGCATGACCAAGGGCTGCGCATCGCTCGACGGACGTGTCCGCCGGGCGAGGGAGCTGCCGCACGACGACAAGCTGGATCAACGGCGCCCGAGCACGGACGGTGGCGCGCTCGTTCGACTCTCGGCGGTACCGGGGCCGCCGTCGCCTCTCGGCGGTCCCGGCGCCGCCGTCGACCCCGGGGTGACCCATGCCGTCGGCTACACGGTCCACGTCGACAGCGACGCCGAACTCACGGGGTCGGTCGGCTAGAGGGCCGAAGGCGGGACCCAGCCACGCGACACTGCGTCCCAGGTCAACGGACTCGGGGGCGCACTCCTCGCGACGACAGGCTACCGTCACCCCTCGATCCCACGCTCGGCAGCTTGGCTCGAATGCAGATCGCGAAAGGACTCTCAGTGCCCGAACCCGGTGCCAAGGTGACGGTCGACTGGAACGGGCGGCCGGTCGAGGCCTGGGTGCCGGCGCCGCTCGCGGCCCGTGACCTCGGCCTGGCGGCGACGACGGCGCAGCGGGCCGAGAGCGCCAACGCCGCGGTGCGCCGGGCAGGGGAGCTCGTCGCCGCCGGCTGGGAACCGGTGGCACGGCTGTTGCTGCGAGCCGAAGGGGTCGCCTCATCGAACATCGAGGGGCTCCGGGCCCCGCTCGTCGACGTGGTGGCGGCGGAGCTGGACCCCGGCGGGTCGGATTACGTGGCGGCGTGGGTGGCGGACAACCTGGCGGCGGTGGCCGAGTCGCTCGAGCGCATCGCCACACGCGGCCTGACGCTCGGCGACCTGCACCGCTGGCACCGCCGGTTGATGGTGCACGGCGGGCTCGGGCGGCGGACGGTCGAGGGCTTCCGGAGCGCGCCGGGCTGGATCGGGGGCTCGTCGCCGGTCGACGCCGTGTACGTCCCGCCCCCGGCTGGGCTGGTCTCGGACCTCATGGCGGATCTGGTGGCGTTCGCCAACCGGGACGACGTCGATCCGGTGACCCAGGCGGCCGTGGCCCACGCCCAGTTCGAGACGATCCAGCCCTACGGCTATGGCAACGGCCGTGTCGGACGCCTGCTGATCGGCTGGATCCTGGCCAGGCGCCTGCCCACTGGCGGCCCCCCTCCGCCGGTGAGCGTGCTGATGGTCCAGGACCCCGGCGGCCACCTGTCCGGGCTCCGCCAGTTCCGGACCGGCCACCTCGACGCCTGGGTGGCGCGGTTCGCCGAGATGGTGCGCCGGTCCGGGGACGTGACCGTCGCCCTCACCGAGCAGGTGTCCGACTTGGGTGACGCCTGGAGGGCCCGGCTCGCCGGGCTGAGGGCCGACGCCACCGCACGAGCGTTGCTCGAGCTCCTGGCCGCCCGACCGGTGGTCAACGCCGCCCTCGCCGCCGAGTTCGCCGAGGTGTCCCAGCGCTCGGCCCGCACCGCCCTCGAGACCCTGGCCGAGGTCGGCATCGTCGCCCCGCTCGGCGACCGGGCCCAGGCGCTGGGCCCGCCTCACCTGCGGTGGGTGGCACCGGAGATCGTCCACGCCCTCGCCTCGTTGCCCCGCTCAGTGCCCCCACCGCCGTTCTCCGGTCACCAGTCGTCGCTGGGCGACGTTCGGTGACCGGAGAGCCGCTTGGCTGACCGGAGAACCGCTGGGCTGGGCGGGAGCCCGCCGGGGCGGAGAGCCGCTGGGCTGGGCGGAGAACCGCTTGGGGGGAGAGCCGGGGGGGCGGCGGGACGATATTTCAATAGATCTATTGATTCGTACGCCCAAGGGCGGTACCGTGTGCACATGGTCGACCGAGGGGCCAAGGACGCGTTGTGCGACGCCTTCGCCGCCGTCGGCAAGGCCTTCGCCAACGGCCGGCGGGCCGAGCTCGTCGACGTCCTCGCCCAGGGAGAGCGCTCGGTCGAGGACGCGGCCGCAGAGATAGGCCAGAGCGTCGCCAACACCTCCCAGCACCTCCACGTCCTGGCCCGGGCCGGTCTGGTGGTAAGCCGACGCCGGGGCAACCGGGTCCTCTACCGGCTGGCCGGCGACCGGGTCGAGGCGCTGTGGGCGGCGCTGCGGGACGTGGCCGCCGAGCACCTGGCCGGCCTGGACCGCCTCGCCTCCGCCTACCTCGGCGACCGCTCCGGTCTGGAGCAGGTGAGCCGGGACGAGCTGGCCCGCCGCCTCCACGACGACGGCGTCGTCGTCTGGGACGTGCGCCCGTCCGCCGAGTACGCCGCCGGCCACGTCCCCGGGGCGGTGTCCGTGCCGTCGGGGGAGCTGCGCCGCCGCCTGGCGGACCTGCCCGCCCATGCCGAGGTGGTCGCCTACTGCCGGGGCCGGTTCTGCGTCTTCGCCGACGACGCCGTGCGGGAGCTGTCCCGGCGGGGCCGGCGGGCCCGCCGGCTGGAGGACGGGTTCCCCGAGTGGCGCCGTGCCGGGCTGCCCACAGTCGTGGGCACCCACACCGGGACGGCGCAGGCGGGGCCCTGATGAACGCCCTCGGTGCCGGCCCGCTGACCGCCGTCGCGGTCCCCGACACCGACCTGTCGATCGTGGCCGTGACCGACGACGGACTGGGCAACACCTCCTGGCTGGTCGACCTCGGCGGCGGCAGCGCTCTCGTGGTCGATCCCGAGCGCGACCCGCTCCCCTACCGGCTGGCGGCGGAGCGCCTCGGCGCCGAGATCGCCGTCAGCGTCGAGACCCACCTCCACGCCGACTTCGTGACCGGGAGCCGCGAGCTGGCCCACGGCGGGGCCACCGTGCTCGCCGCCACCGCCGGGGGGCTGGCCTGGGAGCACCGGGGCCTCGCCGACGGCGACCAGGTCGACCTCGGACGGTGGCGGTTGCGGGCCCTGGCCACTCCCGGCCACACCCCTGAGCACCTCGCCTACCTGCTGCTCGACGGGACCACGCCCCGGGCCGTGTTCAGCGGCGGATCGTTGCTCGTTGGCGCCGTCGCCCGCACCGACCTCATCGACCCCGACCGGACCGTGCATCTCAGCCGGGCGCTCTGGCGCTCGCTGCACGAGCGGCTGCTGGTCCTCCCCGACGACGTCGCCGTGTTCCCCACCCACGGGGCCGGCTCGTTCTGCTCCGCCGCGGGCGACACACGCCGCTGGACGACGATCGGCGCCGAGCGACGGACCAACCCGCTGCTGGCCGCCCCCGACGAGGACGCCTTCGTCCGCCAGCTCCTGGCGGGGCTGGGCAGCTACCCGCGCTACTTCCTGCGCCTCCGCCAGGTGAACCGGCGCGGCCCCCGCGTCTGGGGTGGGCTGCCCCTCCTCGGCACCCTCACCGCCGCCGGGGTGGGCGACCTCGTGGAGCGGGGCGCGGTGCTCGTCGATGCCCGGCCGGTCGCCGACTTCGCCGCCGGCCACGTCCCGGGCTCGCTGGCGAACACGCTGCGGCCCCAGTTCGGGTCGTGGCTGGGCTGGCTGGTCCCCGACCCGGCCACGCCGCTGGCGTTCGTCCTCGGCGAAGACCAGGACCGCCGCGAGCTGGTCCGCCAGTGCCTCAACGTCGGCTACGAGCAGCTGGCCGGAGAGCTCGGCGGCGGCGTCCCCGCCTGGGCCGCCGCCGGGGGCCCGGTCAGGTCCCTGCCGCTGGTCGACGGGGCCGGCCTCGCCGGCCGGCCCGTCCTCGACGTCCGCCAGCACCGCGAATGGGCCGCCGGCCGCCTGCCGGGCGCGACCCACGTCGAGCTCGGCGAGCTCCCCTCTCGCGTCGCCGACGCGCCCGCCGGCCCACTGGTCGCCATGTGCGGCCACGGGGAGCGGGCCGCGACCGCCGCCAGCATCCTCCTCGCCGCCGGCCGGGAGGACGTCGCCGTCCTCGCCGGCGGTCCCCACGACTGGGCCGTCGCCACCGGCCAGGTGCTGGAGCGGGGGTGACGACCACCGTCGACGCCGGGCCTCGCCCTGGCCTGCCCGGCACGTCGGCGGTGCGGCTGGGCCTGCGGGCCAACCTCGCCCAGTTCAGCCTGCTGGTTGCCGTCAACGCGCTGGTCGGGGGCATGGTCGGCCAGGAACGGAGCCTGCTGCCCCTGCTCGCCGGCGACGTCTTCGGCCTGCAGACCTACACGGCGACGCTCACGTTCATCCTCGCCTTCGGGGTCGTGAAGGCGGCGACCAACCTCGCTGCCGGCGCCCTGTCGGACCGCTACGGCCGCAAGCCCGTGCTCGTCGCCGGCTGGCTGGTCGGGGCGCCGGTCCCCCTGATCCTGATGTGGGCGCCCAGCTGGGGCTGGGTGATCGCCGCCAACGTCCTGCTGGGGGTGAACCAGGGCCTCACCTGGTCGATGACGGTCGTGATGAAGATCGACCTCGCCGGCCCGGAGCGACGCGGCCTGGCCATGGGCCTCAACGAGGCCGCCGGCTACGGCGCCGTGGCCGCCACCGCCCTCGCCACCGGCTACACCGCCCAGCGCTTCGGGCTGCGCCCCGAGCCGTTCCTCTTCGGGGTGGCCTTCGCCGCCCTCGGCCTCGGCCTGTCGACCGTGGTGGTGCGGGAGACGCACGGCCACGCCCGTCACGAGGCCCTCGACCACCGCGCCCCCGGTGGCCAGGCCATGGGTGCCAGGGCGGTGTTCGCCTACACGTCGCTCCGCCAACCGGCCCTGTCCTCGGTGTGCCAGGCCGGGCTGGTCAACAACCTGAACGACGGCCTGGCGTGGGGCCTGTTCCCGCTCCTCTTCGCCGCCGGCGGCCTCTCCACCGGCCAGATCGGCGTCCTCGCCGCCCTCTACCCCGCCGTGTGGTCGGTGGCCCAGCTGGCGACCGGGCCGCTGTCGGACCGCTACGGCCGCAAGTGGCTCATCGCCGCCGGCATGTGGGCCCAGGCCGCCGCCATCGGCCTGGTGGCCGCCGCCTCCGGCTTCGCCGGGTGGGCGACCGGCGCCGTGCTGCTCGGGCTGGGGACCGCCATGGTGTACCCCACGCTGCTCGCCGCCGTGGGCGACGTCGCTCACCCCAGCTGGCGGGCCTCTGCGGTGGGCGTCTACCGGCTGTGGCGGGACAGCGGCTTCGCCCTCGGAGCCCTGCTCGTCGGCGTCGTCGCCGACGCCTCGAGCGTCACGGCGGCGATCTGGGTCGTCGCCGGCCTCACCGCCGCCTCCGGGCTGGTGGTGGCTGTCCGCATGTACGAGACATCCCCGTCCAACCCTGGCCGATCTGCCTGCCCGCGGTAGAGAGCCCCTTGCGAATGCGAGCTCGCCGGATCTAGCCTCTCGGCCGTGCCGTCCGCCTACCGACCGGGTCAGGTCGCCGAGCTGCTGGGGGTGAGCGCCGACACGGTGCGGCGGTGGGCCGACAGCGGGCGGTTGGCCATGCGCCGGACCCCCGGTGGCCGGCGCTCCATAGATGGGGCCGAGCTGGCCCGGTTCCTGGTGGAGAACGCCCCCGAGCGGGGGGACGACGTGATCGTGGGCCGATCGGCCCGCAACCGCTTCCCGGGGATCGTCACCCGGGTGGTGCGCGACGGCGTGGTCGCCAAGGTGGAGCTCCAGGCCGGGCCCCACCGCGTGGTCTCGCTCATGACCACCGAGGCGGTCGACGAGCTCGGGCTGGTCCCCGGCGTGCAGGCCGTGGCCTCGGTGAAGTCCACCAACGTCATCGTCGAGGTCCCCGCCGGGCGGTGACGCCCCCGGTGCCGAGGCCCGGCTCCACCCCCCGGCCCCGAGTCGTCCTCGTGGCGGTGGTGACGGCGCTGGCCCTGGCGGCGCCGGCGTGCGGGGCCGCCGACCCCGACCGGTCGAGGGGGGTGCCGCGGTCGGAGCGGATCATCGTCCTGGCCGCGGCGTCGCTCACCGACGCCTTCGGGGAGCTGGGTGCCGCCTTCGAGGCCACCCATCCCGACGTCAGCGTGACCGTCAGCGTCGCCGGCAGCTCCTCGCTGGTGACCGCCATCCTCGAGGGGGCGCCGGCCGACGTCTTCGCCTCGGCCAGCCCGACCACCATGGGGCAGGTGGTGGACGCCGGCGAGACCGCCGGGCCTCCCCGGACCTTGGCGCGCAACGTGGTCGAGATCGCCGTGCCCGAGGGCAACCCCGCCGGGGTGGGCGGCGTGGCCGACCTGGCCCGCCCCGAGCTCGTGGTGGGGCTGTGCGCCCCGCAGCTGCCCTGTGGCGGCCTGGCCCGGCGGGCGCTGGCCCAGGCCGGGGTGACCCCCTCGGTCGACACCGAGGAGCCCGACGTGCGGGCCCTGCTGGCCAAGCTCGAGGCCGGCGAGCTCGACGCCGGCGTCGTCTACCGCAGCGACGTGGCGTCCGCCCCCGGACAGGTGGACGGCATCGAGATCCCCGGCGCCGGGGACGTGGTGGCCACGTACCTCATCGCCACCCTGCGACGCAGCCTCCACCCCCAGGTGGCAGGGGCGTTCGTCGACGCCGCCCTCTCCACCACCGGCCAGGCCACCCTGCGGAGGTGGGGGTTCCCATGAGGCCCGTCCGACCGGGGGGCCCGCTCCGGTCGAGCCGGTCGAGCCGGGAGGCCCCGGAGGTCCCCTCCCCCGCCCGGGCCGGGGCCGCCCGCCCTCCCCTGGCGCTGGCGCCCCTCGCCGTCGCCGGCGCCGCCTTCCTCCTCCTGCCCCTCGTGGGGTTGCTGTGGCGCACGCCCTGGTCCCGGTTGGGCGCCCTGCTCACCACCGAGGTGGCGATCGATGCGCTGCGGCTGTCGCTGTGGACCTCGGTCACCGCCACCGCCATGGCGCTGGTCCTGGGCGTGCCCCTGGCGTGGGTGCTGGCCCGGACCGAGCTCCCCGGCCGCACCCTGCTGCGGGCCCTGGTCACGCTGCCCATGGTGCTGCCTCCCGTCGTCGGCGGCGCCGCCCTGCTGTTCGCCCTGGGCCGCCAGGGCCTGGTCGGGCGGTGGCTGGACCAGCAGCTCGGCGTGGTGCTGGCGTTCTCACCGGCGGGGGTCGTGGTCACCCAGGCCTTCGTGGCCATGCCCTTCCTCGTGGTCACCGTAGAGGCCGCCCTGCGGTCGGCCGACCGCCGCTACGAGGAGGCCGCCACCACACTGGGCGCCGGCCCCTGGACGGTGTTCCGCCGGGTCACCGTCCCCCTGGCGGCGCCAGCGGTGCTGGCCGGGACGGTGCTGTGCTGGGCCCGGGCCCTGGGCGAGTTCGGCGCCACCATCACCTTCGCCGGCAACCTCCCGGGCCGGACCCAGACCATGCCCCTGGCCGTCTTCCTCGCCCTGGAGACGGACCGGGGCGCCGCCCTCGCCCTGAGCCTGGTGCTCGTGGCCACGTCCCTGGCCGTGCTGGTGGCCCTGCGCGACCGCTGGTTGGCGCTGCGGTGAGCCCCGCCGGCCTGCACGCCGAGGTCCGGCTCACCCGGGGGCGGCTCCACCTCCACGCCGCCCTCACCGCCGCCGGCGACGAGACCGTCGCCGTCCTCGGCCCCAACGGCGCCGGCAAGACCACCCTGCTGCGGGCGCTGGCGGGGCTGACCCCCCTCAGGGCAGGCCGGGTGGAGCTGGACGGAGCGGTCCTCGACGAGCCTGCCACCGGCACCTGGGTGCCACCCGAGCGGCGCCCCATCGGCTACGTGTTCCAGGAGCACGTCCTGTTCCCCCACCTCAGCGTGGTGGAGAACGTGGCCTTCGGTCTGCGCACCCGGGGCGTGCCCCGTCGCCGGGCCCGGGAACGTGCCCACGGCCTGCTCGACCGCGTCGGTGTGGGCCACCACGCCCTGGCCCGGCCCGGTGCCCTGTCGGGTGGCGAGGCCCAGCGGGTGGCCCTGGCCCGGGCCCTCGCCGTCGAGCCCCGCCTCCTCCTGCTCGACGAGCCTCTCGCCGCCCTCGACGCCGCCGGCCGCCTAGACGTCCGCGCCGACCTGCGTCGCCAGCTCGAGTCCTTCGAGGGGACCCGACTGCTCGTCACCCACGACCCGGTGGAGGCCATGGTCCTCGCCGACCGCCTGGTGGTGCTGGAGGACGGTCACCTCGTCCAGGCGGGGACCCCGGGCCAGATCAGCCGCCGCCCCCGCTCCCCCTACGTGGCCCGCCTGGTGGGCCTGAACCTCTACCGGGGCACCGCCACCGGCACCACCGTCCGCCTGCCCGGGGGCGGGCAGCTCCACCTGGCCGCCCCGGCCCCCCGCCCCGGCGGGCGGGTGCTGGCCACCGTTCGGCCCCAGTCGGTGGCTCTGCACCGCCGGCGGCCCGAGGGCACGCCCCGCAACGTCTGGCCCGGCACCGTGGTCGCATCCGAGCCCGACGGCGGCCGGGTCCGGGTGCAGGTCGACGCCGCCATCCCCGTGGTGGCGGAGATCACCCCTGCGGCCGTCGCCGAGCTGGGCCTCCGCCCCGGGAGCGACGTCTGGGTGGCAATCAAGGCCACCGATATCGAGGCCTACCCGGCCTGAGCGGAGGGGCTCCCCGACCGGGCCTACCCGAACCGGGTGGTGCAGGCGGTGATGCCGTTGACCCCGGCGAAGGCGTTGACCTGCCGGGCGGGCTCGGTGCCGCGATCGCTGGCGGCCTCGGCGGCACGGGCGTCGCCGACCCGCAGGGCCGCCGCCGTCCGCCGCCCGGAGTCCAGCACCTGGTCCCACGCCGACAGCCAGCGGTCGACCGCCTCCGCGTCCGAGGTCGCCGGCCTCAGCGTGACCAGGCGGTCGACCATGGCCTCGAGGGCCGCCACGGTCTCCTCGATGAGGCGGGCCCGCTCGCCCGGAGCCCGGTCAGCGGGCGGGGGGACCGTCCCCGCCAGCCGTCGGGCGACCTGTGCGCACACGTCGTTGGCCTCCTGGACGTACTCCTCGTCGTCGATGGTCGGCGCCACCCTCGACAGCGACGCCGAGAACCCGACCAGCCACGCCACCACGGTGACGGCGCCGCCCACCAGGAGGGCCAGGCGTGTGCGCCGACGCCGGCGCCCCGCCGTCCGCTGGCCGTGCCGGCCCGCCCCGGCGGCCCAGGGGCGCAGGTCGGAGCCGACCCCTTCGGTGTCGGCTCCGGGCTCCGGCGGCCGACGGCCGTCGCCGTCGACCGGGCGGGAGCCGTTGCTGCCCATCGCCGCCAGTCTGGCAGCAGCGGTGCCCCCTCTACGTGGCCCCCGGGGAGGTGGGGCTCAAGGGGTGACCTCGGGGGTGCGGCGGGCGTGCTGGCGCTGGCGCACCCGCTCGACCTTGTTGACGGCGTTGAGGAAGGCCCGGGCCGAGGCCTCGACCACGTCGGTGGACAGGCCCCGTCCCGACACCCGCACCCCGCCGGCGTCGAGCTGGACGACCACGTCGCCCAGGGCATCCACCCCGCCGGTCACGGCCGACACGTTGAACTCGGTCAGGACCCCCTCCACGCCGGTGGCCGCCTTCATGGCCCGGCAGGCGGCGTCGATCATGCCGTCGCCCTCGGCGCTGGCCTCCAGCTTCTCGCCGCCGTGCACCAGCACCACCGCCGCCGTCGGGGTGCCCACGGTGCCGCCCCGCACCTCCAGGGACTCGAGCTCGTAGCCATCCTCGACCGACTCGCCGATCTCCTCGGCCACGATGGCCTCGAGGTCGGCGTCGGTGAGGCTGACCTTGCGGTCGGCCAGCTCCTTGAACCGCCGGAAGGCGGCGTCGAGGGTGTCGCCCTCTATGTTGATGCCCATCCGCCCCAGCGTGTCGGCAAAGGCGTGGCGGCCGGAGTGCTTGCCCAGCACGATCTGGCTGCCCCTCTGGCCCACCGAGCCGGCGTCGATGATCTCGTAGGTCGTCCGCTCGACCAGCACACCGTGCTGGTGGATGCCCGACTCGTGGGCGAAGGCGTTGCGGCCCACCACCGCCTTGTTGAACTGGACCGGGTACCCGGTGAGGCGGGCCACCAGCCGGCTGGTACGGGCCAGCTCCTCGGTCCTGATGCCCACCTCCAGGCCCGGGAACTGGTCGGGCCGGATCCGCAGGGCCATGACCACCTCCTCCAGGGCGGCGTTGCCGGCCCGCTCCCCCAGCCCGTTCACGCACACCTCGATCTGGCGGGCACCGGCCTGCACCCCCGCCAGGGAGTTGGCCGTGGCCAGGCCCAGGTCGTTGTGGCAGTGGGTGGAGGTGACGTAGTCGCCGCTGACCTGGCGCCGCACGTACTGGATGAGGGCGCCGAAGTCCCAGGGGATCCCGTAGCCCACGGTGTCGGGGATGTTGAGGGTGGTGGCGCCGGCATCGACGGCCGCCTGCAGCACCTCCAGCATGAAGTCCAGGGGGGTGCGGGTGGCGTCCTGGGGACTGAACTCCACGTCGTCGGTGTGCTCCCGGGCCCGGGCCACGCCCGACCGGGTGGCCTCCAGGACCTGGGCCCGGCTCATCTTCAACATGTGCTCCATGTGGGTGGGGCTGGTCGAGATGAACACGTGGATGCGGGCCCGCGGGGCCGGGCGCACCGCCTCCCAGCACCGGTCGACGTCAGCGCGCTGGGTCCGGGAGAGGCCGCAGATGACCGGGCCCCCGACCCTGGAGGCGATGGCGTGAACCGCCTCGAAGTCACCGGGGCTGGCCACGGGGAACCCGGCCTCCAGCACGTCGACGCCGAGGCGGGCCAGCTGCTCGGCGATCTCCAGCTTCTCGGCGACGTCGAGCGAGATGCCCGGCGACTGCTCACCGTCTCGCAGGGTGGTGTCGAAGATGGTCACCCGTTCGGCCATGGCGTCGTTCCCTTCACGTTCTTGGCTGGCTTGGGTTCGGTTACGGGGGCAAAAGAAGACCTCCTGGCCAAGAGGCGCAGGAGGCGGGGCGGCGAGCACCGGTACCGGTGCTCGCCTCAGATAAGGAGGAGGACGGATGCGCGGAGCTGTTCGAGCATGACTACGGGCATGGTAGCCGCCGTGGGTCCCTGCCCGTCAAGGCGAGCATGGGGGCAGGACCACGGCTATGGTTCTGGGGGAACGGACGGCGGCCGACATGGCCGACATGGCTGACATGGAGGCACCTCCACGAACATGATCCGCCGGGCGCTGCGCAAGGGAGTGCTGCTGGGGCTGCTCGGTGGGCTCGCCGCCGCCGTGGCCAAGCTGGCCCGGTGGTGGCGGGAGGACGAGAGGATCCCGCCACCGGTCGACTGGCCGCCGCTGGCCGAGCCCGATGCTCCCGGGCCCGACGCCGTGCCCGACGCCGTGCCCGCCGGGGCGGGCGAAGCCACCGCGCCGGTCGACGACGTCCCCTGGGTCGACACCGAGGACGGGAGCTGCCCGGCCACCCACCCGCTGAAGGCCAAGCTGGCCAGCGGCATCTTCCACGTCCCGGGCATGGCCAGCTACGAGCGGACCAACGCCGACCGCTGCTACCGGGACCAGGCCGCCGCCGAGGCCGACGGGCTGCGCCAGGCCCAGCGCTGACGCCGCCCGCCGGCCCCAAGGAGCCCGGCTCCCGCGCTCAGCCCGGGGTGAGGGGGTGCACCGAGGCGATGCCCGGGGACCCCCGCAGGGCGTCCAGGAGGCGGGCGGGCACCGGCTCGTCGGTCGCCAGCACCATGAGGGCGGCCTCCCCCTCCGATGAGCGGCCCACGTGGATGTCGGAGATGTTGATGCCGGCGCCACCGAGCGAGGTGGTCACCAGCCCGATCATGCCCGGCCGGTCGTCGTTGCGGACCACCAGCATGTGGCGGGCCGGGGGGACCTCCACGGTGTGGTCGTCGACCATCACGATGCGCGGCTCGCCCCTGAGCCCGGCCAGGGTGCCGGCGATGGCGTGGTCGGGGCCGCGCAGGGTGATCAGGTTGACGAAGTCGACGGCGGTGACCGTGGTCGTCTCGCGGACCTCGACCCCCCGCTCGCCGGCCAGCTGGGGGGCGTTGACGTAGGTGACCGGCTCGTCGAGCACCCCGCTGAAGAGGCCCTTGAGCACGGCCAGGGTCAGGATGCGGGTGTCGTAGTCGGCGAGCTGGCCCTCGCACACGACCTCCAGGGTGACCGGCACGCCCCCGTTCAGCCCGGCGAAGAGCGACCCCAGGCGCTGGGCCAGGGGGAGGAAGGGCCGAACCGTCTCGGACGCCTCGGTGGCAGCCACGTTCACCGCGAAGGGCACGAACTCCCCGGCCAGGGCCAGGCGCACCTGCTCGGCGATGGTGGTGCCCGCCTTGTCCTGGGCCTCGGCGGTGCTGGCGCCCAGGTGGGGCGTGACCACGACCGAGTCCATCTCGAAGAGCGGCGAGGAGGTGGTGGGCTCGTTGGCGAAGACGTCGAGGGCGGCCCCGGCGACGATGCCCTCCCCCAGGGCCCAGGCCAGGGCGTCCTCGTCGACGATCCCGCCCCGGGAGGTGTTGACGATCCGGATCCCCCGCTTGGCCCGGGCCAGGAGGTCCTTGCCGACCAGCCCGGCGGTCTCGGGCGTGCGGGCCACGTGCACGCTGACGAAGTCGGCGCGGGCCATGAGGCTGTCGAGGTCCACCAGCTGGATCCCCATCTGGCGGGCACGCTCGGGAGAGATGTAGGGATCGAAGGCGATGAGGCGCATCCCGAAGGCCAGCGCCCGCTGGGCCACGAGGGACCCGATGCGACCCAGCCCGATGATCCCCAGCGTCTTGCCGTGCAGCTCCACCCCCTCCCACCGCCAGCGGACCCACTCCCCCCCGGCCAGGGCGGCGTGGGCCCGGGGGATGTTGCGGGCCTGGGCCAGGAGGAGGGCCATGGTGTGCTCGGCGGCCGAGAGCACGTTGGACTGGGGGGCGTTCACGACGGTGACCCCCCGGCGGGTGGCGGCAGCCACGTCGACGTTGTCGAGGCCGATGCCGGCCCGACCCACCACCACCAGGTCGGCTCCGGCCTCGAGCACCTCGGCCGTCACCTGGGTGGCCGAGCGGATCACCAGGCCGGCGGCGCCGGGCACGGCCCCGAGCAGCTCCCCGGGCGAGAGCCCCAGGCGGACGTCGACCTGGTGGCCGGCCCCGGCCAGCACCTCGAGGCCGGCCGGCGCCAGCTTCTCGGTGACGAGGACCCTGGCCACCACCCCATCGTGGCGGCCCGCCGGTCGGCCCGCCAACCTAGGGTCGGGCGGTGGGCCCTGCCCCGACCCCGGTCGCGCCGATCACGGTCACGGTGGTGGGTGCCGGCCTGGCCGGGCTGGTGGCGGCCCGGCACCTGGCCGAGGCCGGCCACGGGGTGGTGGTGCTGGAGCACGAGGGGCGGGCCGGGGGGCGCCTGGCCACCGTCGAGGTGGCGGGCGCCCGGGCCGACGCCGGCGCCCAGTTCTTCACCGTGCGCAGCCCCGACCTGGCCCACCGGCTCGGGGCCTGGCGGCGGGACGGGCTCGTCTACGAGTGGTGCCGGGGCTTCGGCCACCCCCCCGACGGCCATCCCCGCTACGCCGCCCGAGGCGGGTTCGGTGCCCTGGCCCGGCACCTGGCCCAGGGCCTGGACGTGCGCCTGGGGGTGGCCGCGGTGTCGGTGCGGGCCACCCCCACGGGCTGGGAGGTGGTATCGGACGGCGGCCGCCTGGGCTCGGGCCCCGTGCTCCTCGCCTGCCCCGTGCCCACCTCCCTGGCGCTCCTCCGCGCCGGGGGCGTGCCCCTCGAGGCCGCGGTCGGGGCCGAGCTGGGGGCGATCGGGTACACCCCCACCCTGGCGGTGGTGGCGGTGGCCGACCGTCCCACGGCGGTACCGCCCCCCGGTGGCGTCCAGCTCCGCCACGGGCCCTTCTCGTTCGTGGCCGACAACGCCCAGAAGGGGATCTCCGCCCGCCCGGCCCTGACCCTCCACGCCACCCCGGAGGTGTCGGCGGCCCGCTGGGGTCAGCCCGACCGCACGGTGCTCGCCGACCTGACGGCCGCCGCCCGTCCCTGGCTGGGGCCGGCCCGGGTGGTCGAGGCCCGCCTGGTCCGCTGGTCCCACGCCACCCCCCACCCCACCTACCCGCAACCCGCCTGCGTGGTGGCCACCGCACCCGAGGTCCTTGTCCTGGCCGGTGACGCCTTCGCCGGGCCCAGGGTGGAAGGGGCGTTCCTCTCGGGCCTGGCCGCCGCCCACGCCGTATCCAGCAGCTCACGCCCGGGCGGGCGGCGGTGAGCCGGAGAGGCGGGGCGGGTCAGCCCGCCAGCAGGTCGGCCAGGCGGACCAGGCCCTCGACCAGGTCGTCGTCGCCCAGGGCGAAGGAGAAGCGGGCGTAGCCCGGCGCACCGAAGGCCTCCCCGGGCACGAAGGCCACCCGGGCCTCGTCCAGTGCCACCTGGGCCAGCTCCAGGGTAGAGCCGACGGGGCGGCCGGCGATCACCCTGCCCAGCACCGCCTCCAGGGAGGGGAAGGCGTAGAAGGCGCCCCCCGGCAGCGGGCAGACCACGCCGGGGACGGCCTCGAGCAGCTCGTGCATGCGCCGGCGGCGCCGGTCGAAGGCGGCCCGCATCCGGGCCACGTCCTCGAGGCCCCCCGAGACGGCGGCCAGCGCCGCCCGCTGGGAGACGTTGGCCACGTTGGAGGTGGTGTGGGACTGGAGGCGGGCGGCGGCGGCCACCACGTCGGGCGGCCCGATGAGCCAGCCCACGCGCCACCCGGTCATGGCGTAGGTCTTGGCCACCCCGTTGACCACCACGCACCGCTCGGCCAGCTCGGGGACGACGGCCGGCATCGACGTGAACCGGTGGTCGTCGTAGGTCAGGTGCTCGTAGATCTCGTCGGTCACCACCCAGATCCCCCGTTCGGCCGCCCAGCGGCCCACCGCCTCCACCTGCCCGGGGGGGTACACGGCCCCGGTGGGGTTGGAGGGGGACACGAAGACCAGGGCCTTGGTCCGGGCGGTGGTGGCCGCCTCCAGCTGCTCGACGGTGACCAGGAAGCCGCCGGAGGCGCCGGTGGGCAGCACCACCGGCCGGCCCCCGGCCAGGGCGATGGCCTCGGGGTAGGTGGTCCAGTACGGGGCCGGCAGCAGGACCTCGTCGCCGGCGTCGAGCAGGGTGGCGAAGGCGGTGGCCACCGCGTGCTTCCCCCCGTTGGTGACCAGCACCTGCCTCGGCTCCACCGCCAGGCCCGAGTCCCGCTCGGTCTTGGCCGCGATCGCCTCTCGCAGCTCGGGCAGGCCGGCGGCGGGCGAGTACTTGTGGTTCCGGGGGTCGGCGCAGGCGGCGGCGGCCGCCTCGACCACGTGGGGGGGGGTGGAGAAGTCGGGCTCACCGGCGCCGAAGCCGATGACGTCCTCCCCCGCCGCCCGCAGGGCCTTGGCCCGGGCGTCGATGGCCAGGGTGGCCGACTCGCTGATGGCGCCGATTCGAGTGGCGATGCGGGACATGGCGGCAGCCTCTGGTTCGCTCCTCGGGGACGGGATGGCCATAGTGGCACGCCATGGCGGCCATCCCCGACATCCGCATCCCCGCCCCGCTGCTCCCCGCCGACGGCAGGTTCGGGTGCGGGCCCTCCAAGGTGCGCCCCGAGGCCGTCGCCGCCCTCGCCGGGGCGGGCTCCTGGCTCGGGACCAGCCACCGCCAGGAGCCGGTGCGCCGGGTGGTGGCGTCGGTGCGACGGGGGGTGGCCGAGCTGCTGGCCCTGCCCGAGGGCTACGAGGTCATCCTCGGCAACGGCGGCGCCAGCGCGTTCTGGGACGTGGCCGCCTTCGGGCTGGTCGAGGCCCGCAGCCAGCACCTGGCCTTCGGGGAGTTCTCCGCCCGCTTCGCCGCCGTCGCCGCCGCCGCCCCCCACCTGCGGGCGCCGGAGGTGGTGGAGTCCCCCCCGGGCACCCACCCCGAGCCCGGGCCCCCCGCCGAGGGCGTCGACGTCTACGCCCTCACCCACAACGAGACCTCCACCGGCGTGGCCATGGACCTTCGCCGGCCCCCGGGCAGCGACGCCTCGACGACCCTGGTGGTCGTGGACGCCACCTCCGCCGCCGGCGGGCTCCCCTTCGACCCCCGCCAGGTGGACGTGTACTACTTCGCCCCCCAGAAGTGCCTGGCCAGCGACGGCGGCCTGTGGCTGGCGGCCTGCTCGCCGGCGGCGGTGGAGCGGATCGGGCGAGTCGCCGCCTCCGGCAGGTTCGTGCCGGCGTCGCTCGACCCGGCGCTGGCCCTCCAGCACAGCCGCAGGGACCAGACCTGGAACACCCCGGCCCTGGCCACCCTCTTCCTCGTCGACAGCCAGCTCCGGTGGCTCAACGGCAACGGCGGGCTGGACTGGGCGGCGGCGCGGTGCCGCCGCTCGGCCCAGACCCTGTACCGGTGGGCGGAGGACCGTGACTACACAACCCCGTTCGTGGCCGACCCCGCCCAGCGCAGCCCGGTGGTGGGCACCGTCGACCTCGACCCTTCGGTCGACGCCGCCACGGTCTCGGCGGTGCTGCGGGCCAACGGCGTGGTCGACACCGAGGCCTACCGGAAGCTGGGCCGCAACCAGGTGCGGGTGGGCATGTTCCCCGCGGTCGACCCTGACGACGTCGCCGCCCTCACCGCCTGCGTCGACCACGTGGTGGCCGGCCTTCTCGCGTAGCGAGAGGGCCGGCCTAAGGTGCGGGGGTGCAGAGCGGGAGGTTCCTGGCCGCCATCGACATCGGGACCAACTCCCTGCACCTGGTGGTGGCCCAGGCGGGTGACGGCCAGCGATTCCAGGTGGTGGCCAGGGACAAGGAGATGGCCCGACTGGGATCGGGACCGGGCGACATGAAGGTCCTCGAGCCCGGGGCCATCGACCGGGGCATCGCCGCCCTGAGTCGCTTCCGGCAGGTGGCCGACATCTCCGGGGCGGAGGTACGGGCGGTCGCCACCAGCGCGGTGCGCGAGGCGGAGAACCGTGGGGACTTCCTGGAGCGCGCCCGCCGTGAGGCCCGGATCGAGGTGGAGGTCATCTCCGGGGCGGAGGAGGCCCGCCTCATCCACCTCGGCGTGCTCCAAGCCGTGCCCGTCTTCGACCGGCGCGTGCTGGTCGTCGACATCGGCGGGGGCAGCACCGAGCTCTTGGTGGGACGGGCCGGCGAGGTGCTCGAGGCTCGCAGCTTCAAGCTGGGGACCATCCGCCTCACCGACCGGTTCTTCCGCCACGAGCCCGTCCGCCCGGATCAGATCGAGGTGTGCCGCCGACACGTCCGGGCCTTCCTCCAGCCGGTGGCCTCCGACTTCCGGCGCCACGGCTTCGAGGTGGTGGTGGGCAGCTCGGGCACGATCCTGAACCTGGCGGAGATGGCTCGGGCCCGGCGGGGAGGGGGCGCCGCCCGGGGCCCGGGGGATGCGTCGGTGTCGTCTGCCGAGCTGGAGGCGGTGATCGCCTCGCTGGCCCGGGCGCCGACGGTGGAGAAGCGACTCAAGATCGACGGCCTGGAGCCGAAGCGGGCCGACATCATCCTCGCCGGAGCCATCCTCCTCGAGGGCGTCATCGCCGAGCTGGGCATCGACTCCATGGTGATGTCGGACTTCGCCCTGCGCGAGGGCGTCATCCTCGATCAGCTCCAGAGGTCGAGCGACGCCACCCTCCACCACCTCGGGGACCTCCGTTACCGCAGCGTGGTGCACCTGGCCGACATCTGCCCCGAGGAGCGGCCCCACGCCGAGCAGACCACCCGCCTGGCCCTGGCCATCTACGACGGCTGCTCCCACCTTCACCACCTGGATCACGACTGCCGGGAGTACCTGGAGGCGGCGGGCCTGCTGGCCAACGTGGGGCTGTTCATCTCCCACTCCCGCCACCACCGCCACTCGTACTACATCATCCGCAACGCCGAGCACCTCACCGGGTTCACCGATCGCGAGGTAGAGCTCATCGCCCAAGTCGCTCGCTACCACCGCAAGAGCACCCCCAAGGCCAAGCACGAGGAGTTCGCCCGCCTCAGCTCTGGCGACCAGGGGAGGGTGCGGGCCCTGGCCGGCATCCTGCGGGTCGCAGTCGCCCTGGATCGGACCCGGGCCGGTGTGGTGCGTTCGCTGACGTGCCGGCGATCGGGCGCGAGGCTCGCCCTCCACCTCGACACCGGCGGCCGGGACGCCTCCCTCGAGATCTACACCGCCGAAGGGCGCAAGGACCTCCTCGAAGCGACGCTCGGGGTGGAGGTCCGCTTCGTGGTCGGCCATCGGGCCGACCAGGCCGGGGCCTCCGCCGCCGCCGGAGCGGGCCCCGGTCGTCCTACCTGACCAGCATCGTGACGGCGGTGGTCACGTCCTCCTGGACGAAGGTCTCCTCGGGCGACGGCACCGCCACGTCGAGCTCGGCCCCGAAGTCGAAGAGCTCGAGCACGCTGACGGACGACGCCGCGCTCACGGTCAGCTCGGTCCGGACCCGGCGAGGGAGCCCGTCGTCGCCGATCCAGGCTTCGATGGGGACGGTCTCCACGCCCGCCGCCCCGATGGCCTCCAGCGAGGACCGGAACCCGACCGGCACCACCTCGACCAGCCGGTCGAGGCGGGCGTCCACGCGCAGGTGGGTGGTGGGTTCCGAGCGCACCTCCTCCCGGCCCAGGTCCTCGACCTGGTTGCCCAACCGGGCCAGGCCCTCCAGGTAGGCGAGCTGCTCGGGCCCCTGCCCGCCCGGGCCCTGGGGGGCGAACCGGCTGACGTCGGTGGCGATCCACGGCTTGCCCTGGGTGGCGGGGAGCCGGTCGATGGGCACCCGGAGGTAGAGCATGGTGCCGTCGGTGAGGGCGTCGATGGGCACGCTGGTCCCGTCGGGCTGGGGGAAGATGTACCTGAGCGTGCTCCGGGTGCCCCCCAGCTCCTGGACGCCGGTGGCGGTGACCGTCGTCTCCTGGTCGCCGACCGCGGTCGTGACCACCAGCTCGAAGGCGGAGGTCCCGGCCCGGCGGGCGGCGTCGGCGGCCGAGGCCACCAGCTCCGCCGGGGTCGGCTGCGGATCGCCCCCGCGCCGGTCCGCGACGGTGACCACGTCGACCGCCAGCACCGCCAGGACCAGCACCCCCACCAGGGCCACCGGCGGCCGCAGCCGGGGTCGCCGCAGCCGGGGTCGTCGCAGCCGGGGTCGCCGCAGCCGGGGTCGCCGCTCCTCGGCGCCCTTGCCCCTGTTGGCCACGGCGGGACGCTACCGCCTCCCCGGGATCACGACACCAGCTTGGCGATGACGTCGCGACTCGGGGCCCCGTCGTACACCTGCTCGCCATCGCGGAGGGCGAGGCAGCGGGTGGCGTGGTCGGCCAGCTGGAGCTGGTGGGTCGAGACCACCACGGCCGCACCACCACCAGCTGCCTCCTCCAGCAGCTCGATCAGGCCCGCCCGCCCGGGCCCGTCGAGGCCGACGAAGGGCTCGTCCACGAGCAGCAGTCGGAACGGTCGGACCAGGCCCACGGCCAGCGCCGCCTTCTGGCGGAGCCCCCGGCTGAAGCGCGACGGAAGCTGGTCGGCCCGGGCGCCGAGGCCCAGGCGGTCCACCAGGTCCTCCGCCCGCTCCTCCCACCCCTCGACTCCGAGGAGCCGGGCCACGTACTCCAGGTGCTCCCTCACGCTGAGGTCGTCGTAGAGCACCCGGCTGTCGGACAGCCACGACGTCGCCGCCCGGGCGGGGAGCGAGCCGGCCGGCTCCCCGTCCACGCTGATCTGGCCCCTCGGTCGGCTCCAGCAACCCGGCGGCCAGGCCCAGGAGGGTCGACTTGCCGGCGCCGTTGGGCCCGACCACCAGGGTCAGCTCGCCCGCCCCCACCCTCACGTCGAGGTTGCGCAGGCCCATGCCGTCCCCGTAGTCCTTGGCCACGCCGGCGCCCTGGAGGATCGCCGCCCCGCTCATGGGGCCAGCATGGATCGGCGGCGGGGAGGCGGGGACGGGGGCCCCGCCGGAGCGGGGCGGATAGGGCTCACTGGAGCCGGGCCCGGCGGGTGGACAGCCAGACCAGCACCACCGCCACCGCCACCACGACCACGGGCTCGAGGCCGGAGGCCGCCGGCAACGGGTCCAGCCCCCGTCGGGCCGCGGCCCGGGCCGCCACCACTGGGGACAGGGCCAGGGCGATCAGCCCCGGCGGCCACACCACCCGCAGCACCACGCTGGTCCCCGCCGCCTCGGGGAACTGGACCCGGAACGTGGCGTCGGGCGTACCGGTGACCACGCTGGCCGCCGCCGCCACCGGCGCCGCCAGGTGCCGGAGCAGGAGGGCCCCGTCGCGGACCGGGAGGGGCGCCCACCGGTAGGGGCGGTCGGCGTCCTGGGAGAGCGGCTCGATGGCGTCGAGGGCGACCACGAAGAGGACCACGGCGGCCACCGCCAGCAGCGGCGTGGTCCCCGACCACACGCCGCGCATGGCCAGCCCCGCCACCGCGCCCAGCGCCCCCATGCGCGCCACCCTCACCGCCGGGAACCGCAACAGGCCCCGCCAGTCCCGTGCCATCACCGGGAAGCGAGCGCCCACGCCGGGGGGCAGCGCCAGCCAGGGGCGGCCCCGCGCCCGCTCCTGGGCCAGCTGGCGGCGGAGCAGCATCACCGTGCGCAGGTCGTACAAGGTGACGGCGAAGCGGATCTGTCCCACCAGCCCGGCCCGGCGGCGGGCCGCCTCCAGCGAGACGCCTCCGACGAGGGCCAGCCCGGCGGCACCCGTGGCCGCGACAGCCGCCACGGCCACCAGGGCCGGGGGATCGAGGGCGGAGGGGCCACAGGGCGAGCAGGCCGAGGTGGGTGGCGGGCGACACCGCGGTGCCCGCCGCCAGGTCCAGCCCCGACAGGCCCACGACCGCCGCGGCCAGGCCGTCGGCCACCCACATCGACCACCGACGACCCGAGAGGACCAGCGCCCGCGCCCAGCACCCGGACCGCGGCCAGGGCGCCGGCAGCGGCACCGGCGGGCACGAAGGCCACCGGTGGGGCGGGCAGGCGGCGGGCGGCCAGCAGCCCGGCCAGCCCCCCGACCCCGGTCCCGGCGAAGGCCCCGAAGCGCAGCTGCCTCATGGCCGGCCCCCGCAGCGCCGCCACCCGGTCCACCGGCGCCAGCAGCACGTGGGCCACGTCGGCCGGCTCCAGGGCCAGGGGACCTCCCCTGGCGCCCGAGCGCAGCCCCAGCACCACCGCCGCCGCCACGGCCAGCCCGACCACCGCCGGGCCGTCGGCCACCACCCGGTCGACGGTGGCGGCGCCCAGGGGCGCGTCGGGCACGAGGGTCGTCCCCACGACGGCGACCACCACCACCCCCGGCCAGGTAGGCGGTGTAGAAGGCGTCGAACCAGTCGATGCCCGCCAGCCGGTGGGCCCGCCGGGCCCGCCGCAGCCCGACCAGCCCCGCCCGCGGGGCCAGCCTGTGCCGTCGGGCGGGGGCGCCGGCCCCCGAGGCGACCCCCTCGTGCTCAGCCGCCGGAGGCGTCCTGGACACGCTGGTGGCCGGACGAGACGAACGGCATCATGGCCCGCAGCTCCTCGCCGACCTTCTCGATCTGGTGGGCCCGGCCCTGCTCCCGGAGCTGGGTGAAGCGGGGCCGCCCCCCCCGGCTCTCGGCCATCCACTCCTCGGCGAAGGCGCCGCTGCGGATGTCGGCGAGGATCCGGCGCATCTCGGCCCGAACCCCCTCGTCGATGATGCGGGGGCCCCGGGTGAGGTCCCCGTACTCGGCGGTGTCGGAGATCGAGTACCGCATGCCGGTTATGCCCTCCTCGTACATCAGGTCGACGATGAGCTTGAGCTCGTGCAGGCACTCGAAGTAGGCCGACTCGGGCTGGTACCCGGCCTCCACCAGGGTCTCGAACCCGGCCTGGACCAGGGCCGTGAGCCCCCCGCACAGCACCACCTGCTCCCCGAACAGGTCGGTCTCGGTCTCCTCGGCGAAGGTGGTCTCGAGCACCCCGGCCCGGGCCCCGCCGATGGCGGCGGCGTAGGAGAGGGCCAGGTCCCGGGCCTTGCCCGACGCGTCCTGGGCGACGGCGATGAGGCAGGGGACGCCACCCCCCTCGACGTAGCTGCGGCGCAGCAGGTGCCCCGGCCCCTTGGGGGCGACCATGGCCACGTCGACGTCCTCGGGAGCGGCGATCTGGCCGAAGCGGATGTTGAACCCGTGGGCGAAGAGGATGGCGTCGCCGCCCCGGAGGTGGGGCGCGATGGCCGCCCGGTAGACACCGGCCTGCTCGGTGTCGGGCAACAGGAGGGCGATGAGGTCGGCGTCGGTCGCTGCCTGGTCGACGGTGGTCACGGCCAGCCCCGCGTCCCGGGCCTTGGCCGCCGACGGAGAGCCCTCCCGCAGCCCCACCCGCACGTCGACGCCCGAGTCGGCGAGGTTCAGGGCGTGGGCGTGGCCCTGGGAGCCGTAGCCGATGACCGCCACCCGGCGGGCCCGGACGAGCCCGGGGTCGGCGTCCTTGTCGTAGAGCACGTTGGCCATGTCAACCCACCTCTCCCTCCACGCTGCGCAGGCGCAGGGCCTGCCGGTCCAGTCTGGGCAGGGCCACCCTCCCGGTGCGCTGCAGCTCCACGATCCCATACGGGCGGAGCAGGTCCTCGAAGTCGTCCAGCTTGGCAGGAGTCCCCTCCAGGGAGAGGGTCAGGGCGTCGTGGCCGACGCCCACGATGCGGCCCTCGAAGATCTGGACCAGCTCGATCACCTGGCTGCGGACCTGGGGCAGGGCGGTGACCGTGCACAGCATGAGCTCCCGCTCCACCGACGCCGACGGGTCCAGCTCGCCGATGTCGACCACGTTCACCAGCTTGAAGAGCTGCTTGGTGATCTGGTCCAGGTTGCTCGACGCCACGTCGACCACGATGGTGATGCGGCTGAACCTCTCGTCGTGGGTGGGCGCCACGGCCAGGGAGAAGATGTTGAAGCCCCGGCGGGCGAACAGCCCCGACACCCGGGCCAGCACCCCGGCCTTGTTCTCGACCAGGACGCTGAGGGTGTGGTGGCGCGACGGGCCGGCCATCAGTGCCCGCCCTCGCCGTGGCGGCCCTCCTGGAAGGGGGGGACCACGATGGCGTCGTTGGACTGCCCGGCGGCGACCATGGGGTAGACCTTCTCCTCCGAGTCGGTGCGGAAGTCGATCACCACCGGGCGGTCGTCGATCTGGTTGGCCTTGTCGATGGCGGGCTGGACCTCCTCGGGCGTCTCCGCCCGCAGGCCCACGCAGCCCATGGCCTCGGCCCAGCCCACGTAGTCGGGCAGGTCCGGGGAGAGGTAGACCTCCGAGTACCTCTGGTCGTAGAACATCTCCTGCCACTGGCGAACCATGCCCAGGTAGGCGTTGTTGAGGATGGCCACCTTCACCGGGATGCGCTCGGCCGAGGCGGTGACCAGCTCCTGGGCGGTCATCTGGAAGCACCCGTCGCCGTCGACGGCCCAGACCACCCGGTCGGGGCGGCCCACCTTGGCGCCTATGGCGGCGGGCACGGCGAAGCCCATGGTCCCGAGGCCCCCCGAGTTCACCCATGTGTAGGGGTGGTTGAACCGCCAGTACTGGCTGGTCCACATCTGGTGCTGGCCCACCCCCGCCACCACTACCGTGTCGTCGGGCGCGGAGTCCCGCAGGTGCTCGATCACCATCTGGGGCTTGAGGGCCTCGCCCTCCAGGGCGGGCTCGTAGGCGCAGGGGTACCTCTCCTGCCAGTCCCTGATGGTGGTGCGCCACCGGCTGGTATCGGGCAGGGTGGCCCCGCCGTCGAGGAGGGCCCGCACCGCCCTCACCAGCTCCTCGATGACCCGCCGGCAGTCCCCCACCACGGCCACGTCGGGGCGGCGGACCTTGCCCATCTCGGCCGGGTCGATGTCGACGTGGACCACCTTGGCCTCGGGGGCGAAGCTCGACACCTTGCCGGTCACCCGGTCGTCGAAGCGGGCCCCGAGGGCGAGCAGCAGGTCGGCCCGCTGCATGGAGGTCACGGCGGTGTAGGTGCCGTGCATCCCCGGCATGCCCAGCGCCAGGGGGTGGCCGTCGGGGAAGGCTCCCCGCGCCATGAGCGTGGTCACCACGTGGACGCCGGTGAGCTCGGCCAGCTCCCGCAGCGCCTCGGCCGCCCGAGCCTTGAGGATGCCGCCCCCCGCGTAGATCACGGGGCGGTCCGACTGGAGGATCAACCGGGCGGCGGCCTCGATGGCCGCCGGGTCGCCGTCGAGCACCGGCCGGTAGCCGGGCAGGTCGACCGACTCCGGCCAGTACCACTCCATGGTGGCGTTGGAGACGTCCTTGGGCACGTCGATCAGCACCGGTCCGGGCCGTCCCGTGGTGGCCACGTGGAAGGCCTCCTTGACCACCCGGGGGATGTCCCCGGCGTCGGTGACCAGCCAGTTGTGCTTGGTCACCGACATGGTGATCCCCGTGGTGTCGCACTCCTGGAAGGCGTCGGTGCCGATGGCCGAGCGCGCCACCTGGCCGGTGATCACCACGATGGGGATGGAGTCCATGTAGGCGTCGCAGAGGGGCGTGACGATGTTGGTGGCGGCGGGGCCGCTGGTGACCATGGCCACCCCGGGCCGGCCGGTGGTGTGGGCGTAGCCCTCGGCCATGTGGCCGGCCCCCTGCTCGTGGCGCACCAGGACGTGGCGGATCGAGCTGTCGATGATGGGGTCGTAGACGGGGAGGATGGCACCGCCGGGGAGGCCGAACATGACCTCCACGTCCTGCATCTCCAGGCTCTTGATGAGGGCTTGCGCCCCGGTCAGCTGCATGGTCGCTCCTGGTCTGGCTGGAGTCGGGTGGTGGGCGGAAAACGACGACGACCCCCCGCCAGGGAGGTCGTGGGGCGCACGCGGCGTCGGCGGCGTGCGCTACGTGGCTACGAGGATCGCCGAGAGAGGGGCCATCGCCGACCATGCTGGCACCACTCGCCGGCTCCCGCAACCCAGGGGCCGGCGGGGACGCTACGCCTCGGTGATCGCCCCCCGCTCCGCCCCCGACGCCAGGCGGGCGTACTTGGCCAGCACGCCCGAGGTGTAGCGGGGGGGCGGGAGCTTCCACTCCCCCCGTCGCCGCTCCAGCTCGGCGCCGTCGACGACGAGGTCGACGGAGCAGGAGCCCACGTCGACGACGATGCGGTCGCCGTCGCGGACCAGGGCTATGGGCCCGCCGTCCACGGCCTCGGGGGCGACGTGGCCGATGCAGAAGCCGTGGGTCCCCCCCGAGAACCGGCCGTCGGTCACCAGGGCGGTGTCGGCGCCTCTCCCCGCCCCCTTCATGGCCGCCGTCACGGCGAGCATCTCCCGCATGCCCGGCCCGCCCTTGGGCCCCTCGTAGCGGATCACCACCACGTCGCCGGGGCGGATGCGCCCGGCGAGGATGGCCTCCATGGCGCCGTCCTCCCCGTCGAAGACCCGGGCGGGGCCCTCGAAGCGGCTGAAGTCGAGCCCGGCCACCTTCACCACCGCTCCCCGGGGGGCCAGCGAGCCGGTGAGCACGGCGATCCCCCCGGTGGTGTGGATGGGCCGGGCCAGGGGCCGGACGACCGAGCCGTCGGGGGCAGGGGGGTCCAGCCGGCGCAGCTCCTCGGCCATGGTCCGGCCCGTAACGGTGAGGCAGTCGCCGTGGAGGAGGCCGGCGTCGAGCAGCTCCCGCAGCACGACCGGGAGCCCTCCGATGCGGTCCAGGTCCGACATGTGGTACCGCCCGTGGGGCTTGGTGTCGGCGATGTGGGGCACCCGGCGGGCCACGGCGTTGAAGTCGTCCAGCGCCAGGGGCACCCGGGCCTCTGTGGCGATGGCCAGGAGGTGCAGGACGGCGTTGGTCGACCCCCCGAGGGCCATCACCGCCGCGATGGCGTTCTCGAAGGCGGCCTTGGTCATGATCTGGCGGGGACGGATGCCGGCGGCCAGCAGCCCGACCACGGCCTGGCCGCTGGCCCGCGCCGCGTCCTCCCGGCGACGGTCGACGGCAGGCGGGGAGGCGCTGCCGGGGAGGGACATGCCCAGGGCCTCGGCGGCGGCGGCCATGGTGTTGGCGGTGAACATCCCCGCGCAGCTCCCCTCGGTGGGACAGGCCACCCGCTCGATCTCGCCCAGCTCCTCCTCGGTGATGGTGCCCGCCGCGCAGGCTCCCACCGCCTCGAAGACGCTGACTATGTCGACCGCCTGGCCCCGTCGCCGCCCGGGCAGGATGGAGCCGCCGTAGACGAAGACGGCAGGGAGGTTCAGACGGGCCGCCGCCATGAGCATCCCCGGCAGGCTCTTGTCGCACCCGGCCAGGGCGACCAGGGCGTCGAAGCGCTCGGCGTGCATCATCGCCTCCACCGAGTCGGCGATCACCTCCCGGCTCACGAGCGAGGCGTGCATGCCCTCGTGGCCCATGGAGATGCCGTCGGAGACGGCGATCGTGGTGAACTCGAGGGGGAAGCCCCCGGCCTGGCGCACCCCGTCCTTGGCCCGTCGGGCCAGCCGACCGAGGGGGAGGTTGCACGGCGTCACCTCGTTCCACGACGAGCACACGCCCACCTGGGGCTTGGACCAGTCCTCGTCGGTCATCCCCACGGCCCGGAGCATGGCCCTGGCGGGAGCACGGTTCGGACCGTCGGTCACCTGGTCGCTGCGCAGCTTCATCGGGGCAGCCATCGGTCCCGAGGCTACGCCCCCCTCGCCGCCAGGGCCATCGGCGGTGGCGGTCGGTGTAGGTTTGCTCCCACCAGCGACGGCCTCGCCGACAGCCTCAACGAGGTGCTCGATGCCCTTCGAAGTGCCAACCCGCATCCTCATGCTCCTCCTGGTCACCTTCATCGTGCTCGTCACCGGCGCCACGTGGGTGATCGTCAAGGCGGTGGACCAGCCCAGCTACTGCCCCGGTGGCGGGGGGAGCGAGGCCGACCTCCAGGAGTCGGTCGACCAGGTCCTCGAGTCCTACCCGGGCTGGGTGCGCTCCAGCCAGGACGGCTCCTGGCGGCGGGACGGCCGGGACCCCAGGGCCGACAACCAGGACCTGTACCGGGTGGAGGACGGGCGGTACATCGCCCTGCGGGCCAACGCCGGCAGCACCGGGACACCCGAGTCGGACTGGTTGGTGATCGAGACCTGGTGCTCGGCCCAGGAGTTCCTCGACGACGCCCCCGAGGTGCCCGAGGCCTCCGAGGCCCCGGAGCGGCCCGCCGGGGGCGGGGGCTGACCTTCAGGAGCTCCTGGGCACCGGCCACCGTCCCCGTGACTCGAACGGCGGGCTGACCCACGGCGCCGGGGCCGAGGTCCGGAGCTGGGGGGGCGAGGCGCCGACCGCGTGGTGGATGACCGGTCGGCCCGGGCGGGTGCCGAGGACCTCCATCGGGTCCACCCGGTCGACCACCAGGCACTCGTGGACCCAGCAGTCGCTGAAGTCGAAGAGGTAGTCGAAGCGCTCCCCGGGCCCGAGCCGCTCCAACCGGGTGCGGCGGTGCTCCCGGGGCGTCTCCCCCCACAGGTCGGCCACCACGTCACCCACCCGGGTCCCGTCCTCGCAGGTGAACTGGCGCAGGCAGTCGAGCTGCCGCCGACCGAAGGCCAGGTCGATGGCCATGGCCAGCTCGGCGAAGGTGTGGTGGACCGAGGCCACGATGACCCGCTCCGGGGGCGGGTCGAAGGCCTCGCCCCGCCCGGTGCGCAGCGTGACCTGCACCAGCAACCACGGGTCGTCGGGCACCAGCGCCGGGCGCCGCCTCGCTCCCCGGGTCTTGGCCATGGGTGCGGTGTACCACGCCCACGCCGCCGAGTGGTGGACCCACCCCCCGGGCTCACGCCAGGCCGTGGCGGGGGAAGATGCGATCCCGCACCGCCGCCACCACCGCCCCCACCGGTTCGAGGTCAGGAGCCGGCTCGGGCCAGCCGGGCTCCGAGAGGCGCCGCGGGGCCCCGGGGCCCGCCTCCCGCTCGATCCGCTCGACGAAGGGTGCCGGCAGCTCGTCTCCGAGCTCGACGCCGGCCATCTCGGCGAAGTAGATCGTCCACGCCCGGGGCACCACCCGGGCCCACTGGTACCCGCCGCCTCCGGTGGCCACCCACCGCCCCCCGGCGGCCCGGTGGGCCAGTTCGTGCAGCGCCGCAGCCGTCTCCCGGTAGGCGGCGGTGGTCAGGGTCAGGTTGGCCAGCGGGTCGCTGTGGTGGGTGTCGCAACCGAGCTGGGTGACCAGCACCTCGGGCTCCCACGCCTCCACCAGCGGCGGGACCACCGCTCGGAACGCGGCCAACCACCCCTGGTCCCCGGTGGCCGGTGGCAGGGGCACGTTGACCTTGGTCCCGGTGGCGTCGCCGGCGCCGTCCTCATCCACGAAGCCGGTCCCGGGGAACAGCGTGCGGCCGCTCTGGTGGAGGGAGACGGTGAGGACCCGGGGGTCGCGGTAGAACACCGCCTGGGGGCCGTCGCCGTGGTGCACGTCGACGTCCACGTAGGCGATCCGCTCCACGCCGTGGCGGAGGAGCCAGGCGATGGCGAGGGCGGGGTCGTCGTAGACGCAGAACCCGCTGGCCCGCTCGGGCATGGCGTGGTGGAGGCCCCCGGCGGGGTTGAAGGCGTGCTGGGCCCGGCCCGAGCGCACCGCCTCGGCCGCCACCACCGACCCTCCCGCCACCCGGGCCGACGCCTCGTGCATGTGGGGGAAGATGGGGTTGTCACCGGGCCCGAAGCCGAACTTCCACCACGACCCGCCCTCACCGTGGCCCGCCCGCCGCACGGCGTCGATGTAGCGCTCGGTGTGGACCAGGAGGAGCTCCTCGTCGGTGGCGTCCCGGGCGGTCACCTCCACCACCCGCTCCCCGTCGACCACCCCGTAGTCGTGGATCAGCTGGCGGGTGAGGATCACCCGGGCCGGGCGCAGCGGGTGCTCCGGGCCGTGGTCGTACCAGGGCGCGTCGTCCCCGTACCAGACCAGCTCGACCCGCTCGCTCACCGCACCAGCATGGCCGGGGACGGCGCTTTGCGTGCGCCGGACCGGTGGAGCGCGCCCCAAGCCTTGATGGGCCCCGCCGGCCCCTACGAGCAGCCGCTGGTGGTGCCGCAGGACGGGCAGGCGTGGCAGCTCCCGGCCCGGATCATCTGCACCCCGCACTGCATGCAGTAGGGGGCGTCGGCGCTGGCGGGGCCGGGCCGGGCCGAGCGGCCGGGCAGGGCCAGACCGACCAGGGGGTCGAGGTCGGCCGACCTCGTGTCCTCACCGGGGGGGGAGGGGACCAGGTCGAGGCCGGCGGCGGTCTCGGTGGCCGCCTCCTCCAACCCCGGGAGGGCGGGCTGGGTACGCTCGCCCACCGAGAGGATGCCCAGGTCCATGCGCTGCTCCAAGGGGAGGTAGTCGACGGCCAGGCGGCGGAAGATGTAGTCGACCAGGCTGGTGGCGAAGCGGATGTCGGGGTCGTCGGTCATGCCGGCGGGCTCGAAGCGAATGTTGGTGAACGCCTCGACGAACGCGCCCAGCGGCACGCCGTACTGGAGGCCGTGGCTGACCGAGATGGCGAAGGCGTCCATGATGCCGGCCAGGGTGGAGCCCTGCTTGGAGACCCTGAGGAACAGCTCCCCGGGACGGCCGTCGTCGTACTCGCCCACCGTGACGAACCCCTTGCAGTCGGCCACCCGGAACTCGAAGGTGCGCGACCGCCGGTTGCGGGGCAGCTTCTGGCGCTCCGGCCCCGCCTGGGCGGCCACGGTCTCGGCGATGCGGGCCGCCACCGGCGCGGGCACCGGCCCCCCGACCGCGGACGGGGGCGTTGCGGGCGGGGCCTCCTTGGTGGCCATGGAGAGCGGCTGGGCCACCTTGCAGCTGTCCCGGTAGATGGCGATGGCCTTCAGCCCCAGCTTCCAGGCGTTGATGTGGAGCTGCTCCACGTCCTCGACGGTCACGTCGGCGGGCATGTTCACGGTGTTGTGGTTCACGATGCCGTTGCCCACGAAGGCCCGGGTCCGGGGGACCGAGACGTCGAACACCTCCCGCTCCCCGGCGTCGTCCACCGACTCGACCGGGCTGAAGTGCAGCCCGTCGTCGGGCACCTGACCCAGCCACCGCGGCAGCGCCACGCCGGGGACCGCGTCGGGCACCGCGTCGGGCACCACGTCGGGCGCCACGTCGCCGGGCAGGCCGGTCAGCTCGGCGTCCCGGGCGGCTCTGTCCCTCTCTGGGAAGGGCACCAGGGCGGCCAGGCGCCGGGCGTGCCCGCCGGTGGCGTACACCTCACCGAGGGCCTGGTCGTGGCGGGCACGGCGTCCCCTGACCCGGCCGTGGACGATGCCGAGGTTGGTGAGCACCGTCTGGAGGTCGTCGAGCAGGCCCGGTGAGGCGAGGCGGATCCCCCACCTCGGCGCCGGCGAGGTGGTCGGGCGGGCGTCGAGGGCCAGGCCCTCGAGGAAGGCCACCACCATGTCCCGCGGCGAACGCAGGACCGCATCGGGAACGCGCTTGGCCGGTGCCCGGTCGCCACAGCCGAGGTGGTCGAGGAGCTCGACCACCGTCTCGGAGGCGGCGACGACGCCGGGGCGGCGGCGCCCGTCGTCGATGAGCTGCGCGTCGATCCCGAACAGGTCGCGCCAGGCATCGACCACCCGCTCCAGGGCGGCCGGGACCGAGCTGCTGATGCGGACCGTCTGCCTCGAGCGGTCGACATGACCCCCTGACGCGTAGGCGCCCAGCAAGAACGCGAGCTCGGCCGTCATCTCGGCGGGGACCCTCACCGCCGCCTGGCAGCCGTGCCGGTCGGCGGGACGGAAGTCGTCGAAGCGGGCCGGCAGGGACGACCACAGGTCGGCGCCGTACCTTACGGCCACCATGTCGTCCCGCTCGACCTCGTCGAGTCGCCTCCAGGCCAGCCCGCTGCCGACGGCCACGAGGAGACGGTGGTTGGACGTCCCGACCACGGCGTGGCCCGACCTCAGGACGACCCGCCGGACCGGCCTGGTCCCCCCGTAGTAGAAGGCGTCGGTCTTCTGGGGACCCTCGAGCGACGCCACCTCGAGCACCTCGTCCCGGAACGTGTCGGGCGGCTCCCCCCGGTGGAGGCTCCCGATGCGCACCAGGCCGTCGGCGGTGGTCAGCACCGTCTCCCCCGCCACGCACTTGGAGATGGCGCCCGAGATGAAGGGCTGCACCGCCCCCATCATCCGCACGTGGCCCTCGTAGTGGATGGGGTTGTCGCCCATCGAGCAGGCGAACACCGGGATGTGCTCGGTGGCCAGGTGGGGTGCCCCCAGGATCGTCTTGTTCCGGTCGATGTGGGCGACGATCTCCTCCACCTGCTGGGAGGTGTAGCCCAGCCGGCGCAAGGCCCGGGGCACCGTCTGGTTGACGATGGTCATGGTCCCCCCGCCCACCAGCTTCTTCATCTTGCACAGGCCGAGATCGGGCTCGATGCCGGTGGTGTCACAGTCCATCAGCAGGCCGATGGTGCCGGTGGGCGCCAGCACCGACGCCTGGGAGTTGCGGACCCCGTAGGTCTCGCTCCCGGTGACCGCGTGGTCCCACGCCCGCTGGGCGGCGCCCAGCACGTCGGGGGGCACCAGCTCCTCGTCGATGTGGGCCACCGCGTCGCGGTGCATGCGCAGCACCCCGAGCATGTGCTCGGCGTTGTCGGCGTAGCCGGCGAACGGCCCCATGCGGGCGGCGGTGCGCACCGAGGTGGCGTAGGCGTGGCCGGTGAGCAGGGCGGTGAGGCAGGCGGCCCACGCCCGGCCCTGGTCGGAGTCGTAGGGAAGTCCCAGGGCCATGAGCAGGGCACCGAGGTTGGCGTATCCGATGCCGAGCTGACGGAACCGCCGTGACGTCTCGGCGATGGGCTCGGTGGGGTAGTCGGCATTGCCGATCAGAATCTCCTGGGCGGTGAAGACCACCTCCACCGCGTGGCAGAAGCTCCCCACGTCGAAGCCGTCTGACTCCTCGTCGAGGAACCGGAGCAGGTTGATGCTGGCCAGGTTGCAGGCCGAGTCATCGAGGTGGACGTACTCCGAGCACGGGTTGGAGGCGTTGATGCGGCCGGAGTTGGCGGCCGTGTGCCAGCGGTTGATGGTGGTGTCGAACTGGATGCCGGGGTCGGCGCACTCCCATGTCGCCTCGGACATCTGGCGCAGGAGGGCACGGGCCTTGAGCGTCTTGACCACCTCGCCGGTGGTGACCGCCCGCAGGTGCCAGTCGGCGCCGTCGAGCACGGCCTGCATGAACTCGTCGGTCACCCGCACCGAGTTGTTGGCGTTCTGGTACTGGATGGAGTAGCTGTCCCGGCCGTCCAGATCCATGTCGAAGCCGGCGGCGCGCAGGGCCCGGGCCTTGCGCTCCTCGACCGCCTTGCACCAGATGAAGTCCTCGATGTCGGGGTGGTCGGCGTCGAGGATTACCATCTTGGCCGCCCGCCGGGTCGACCCCCCCGACTTGATGGTGCCGGCCGAGGCGTCGGCGCCCCGCATGAAGCTGACCGGGCCCGAGGCGGTGCCGCCGCCGGTCAGCGGCTCGGCCGAGGAGCGGATGCGGGACAGGTTGGTGCCCGACCCCGAGCCGCCCTTGAAGATCATGCCCTCCTCCACGTACCAGTTGAGGATGGAGCCCATGGTGTCCTCGACGGAGAGGATGAAGCAGGCGCTGGCCTGCTGGCGCCGGCCGGGGGCACCGATGTTGAACCACACCGGCGAGTTGAAGGCCGCCCGCTGGGTGACGACGAGGTACTTGAGCTCGGCGGCGAAGGCGCTGGCCTCGGCCTCGTCGGCGAAGTAGCCGTCGGCGCGGCCCCAGGCGGTGATCGTGTCCACCACCCGGTCGGCGACCTGCTTGAGCGAATGCTCCCGCTCCGGGGAGCCGGGGGCGCCCCGGAAGTACTTCTGGGCCAGGATGTTGGTGGCGTTGAGCGACCAGGTGACCGGCACCTCTACCCCGCGCTGCTCGAAGGCGACCGTACCGTCCCGGTGGTTGACGATTCGGCTGTCCCGGCGGGCCCAGTCGACCTCGGCGTAGGGGTCGACCCCGGGGGTGGTGAAGTGCCGAGCGATCCCGGTCCCCGCCCCGACGGGTCGCTCCTCGGCCGCCGTCCGGCTCTCGGGCGCCATCCTCATGTGCTCCTCCTGTCCCCCGGCTCCCGGCCCGGAGACCAGGGTTCGTCCGATCCGACCGTGCCTGCGGCCCCACCACGAGATCTGGGGCTGTGGCGCCGCCAGACCACAAGATGCAGCACAATTACAGCAGCGTAACTACCGTCGTGTCAAGGGCTGGGGGCCTCTCGCCCCGGTGCCAGACGCTGCCGACCCGGCCCGATGGCGCCGGCAGCTACAGCCTGGCCGTGCCCCGCAGGAACCGGGTCCCCACCGTGACCAGCAGGTGGGCGACGCCCAGGGCGATGAAGAACGCCGTCGGGGCGGTCTCGCCCGAGAACCCGAACACGTAGGGCGACAGCAGCAGGAAGAGGGCCAGCACGTAGTCGAGCCCGGCGTGGGTCCGCACCGAGATCTGGTCGATCAGCCCCGTCGGCCCCCCGGTGGCGGCGGCGAAGGCGAGGATGACGAACCCCAGCAGGACCGCCAGAGCCGTGGCGCCGCCCGAGAAGTCGAAGAGGAACGGGGCCACGACGAACAGCACGCCGGCCCCGTACTCGATCACCCCGTGGACGGCCACCGGGATGGGGCCTTGGGTGAGCACGGCCCCAGAGTACCCCGCCGGGGCCGGCTGCCGGGGAAGCCGCCTGACGGCGACTCACCAGGCGCTAGCGTCGCCGGGTCGTGCGTCAGCTCCTGCCCTCCCCCGCCACCGAGGTCGACCTTGGCGCCGCCTACGGCTCCGCCGACCGCCGGCCCCACCACGGCCGTCCCTGGGTGGTGGCCAACTTCGTGTCCTCGGCGGACGGCAGCGCCACCCTCGACGGACGCTCCGGCCCGTTGGGAAGCGGCCTCGACCGGAGGGTCTTCCGGCTCCTGCGGTCCCTCGCCGACGTGGTGCTGGTGGGCGCCGGGACCGTCAGGGCCGAGCGCTACGGGCCGGTGCGAGGCCCCGACCCCGCTCCCCTCGCCGTGGTCTCGGCCAGCCTGGACCTCGACTGGCAGGGTCGGCTCTTCACCGATGCCGTCGCCCGCCCGTTGGTCATCACCGGCGCCGCCAGCGATCCCGAGCGCCGGGCGCACGCGGCCCAGGTCGCCGAGGTGGTCGTGATCGGCGAGGAGCGGGTGGACCTGGGCCGGGCCGTCGCCGCCCTGGGAGGTCGCGGGCACCGGGTGGTGCTGTGCGAGGGCGGTCCCTCGGTGCTGGGCCAGCTCCTCGCCGCCGACGCCCTCGACGAGCTCTGCCTGACGCTCTCCCCCATCCTGGTCGGCGGCGACGGGCCCCGGATCGCCAGCCACGCCCAGCCGGCGCGACCCCTGGAGCTCCGCCCGGTCTCGCTCCTCGAGGAGGACGGCACCCTGTTCCTGAGGTACCTGCGGCGGTGAGGCAGGCCCGCGCCCGGGCTGGGCTCAGCTCAGGTCTCGTCGGGGCGGGACCGCGACGCGTCAGGGGTCTTGGTGAGCAGCCCCATCTCCCGCTCGAAGTCGGTCAGGTCCTCGAAGCCCTTGTACACGCTGGCGAAGCGGACGTAGGCGACGTGGTCGAGAGACCGCAGCCGGTCGAGGACGGCGATGCCGATGGCCTGGGTCGTGACCTCGGGTCCGCCCAGGCGGGCCTCCTCCTCCAACTCGGCCGCCACCGCATCCAGTCGCTCGGGAGCGACGGGACGGTTCTTGGCGGCGGCGGCCATGCCGGCGACGATCTTGGCCCGCTCGAAGGGGGCACGCTCGCCCGAGCGCTTCACCACCACCAGCGGCGCCTCCTCCACCCGCTCGAAGGTCGTGTAGCGTCGCCCGCACGCCAGGCACTCCCGGCGGCGGCGGATGGCGGCCCCGTCGTCGGCCAGACGGGAGTCCACCACCCTGTCATCGCGGCTCGGGCACCACGGACACCGCACCGACCAGACGCTACCCCCCACGGGTGCGGCCACGTGCTCACGGCGGCAGCTCCAGCCGATCGCCGGCCCGCAGCAGCCGGCCCTCGTTGGCCGCCTCCAGGGCGTCGACGGTGGCTCGCACGTCGCCTCCCGCGCCCAGCCGCGCCGCGATGGACCAGTAGGTGTCGCCCGACTGGGCCACGTAGACCTGCCCGGCGACGACCGGGGGGCCCAGCTGGGCGCCGTCGGCCGGCGTGGACGGAGCCGCCGCCAGGCTCCCCAACAGGGCGAGCAGGGCGGCGACCACCACGACGCCGACCCCCACCCGCCGCCGACGGGCCACGGCGGGCGTCGGGGGCCGTGGCCCGCGGCCGTGGACGGCGTGCAGCCCTGGGCGCGGTCGGGCTCTTCGGTCCACGGTGGTGATGGCGGCCATTCGATTCGATCCTCCTCCGGGCTCTGGTGCGGTCGGTCTGGTCCGGTCGGCCTGATCTGGTCTGGCTGGTCGGTCTGCCTGGGCGAACGTGCGTTCCTGTCCTCAGGAAACACGAACGCCCGTTCCCTGTCAAGGACCCCCGAGGGAGGAGGGCCCACCACCCGGCCGGCCCGGTGGCGCACATCACGCCCGTGTAGTTACATGGTGGGGATCCTGTCACACCCCCGTGCTTGACTGGGCCATGACCCCCCGGGGCACACCGACACCCTCCGAAACCCTCCGACGCCACCACCGAGCCGCCAATGACCACCACGACCACGACCCCCGGCAGGCTCCGGGCCTTCGCCTACCTCACCGCCGAGAAGGCGGCCCTGTACCGGGCGGTCATGCGCAGCTTCACCCTCGCCAAGGAGCGCTTCGCCCTCCACCTCCGCCCCGTCGAGGTGCTGGCATCCCTGCAGGGCCAGGACCTGGCCGAGCCGGTCGAACAGGCCGGGGTCGACGCCGCCCTGGCCCAGCTCAGGGACTGGGGCAACCTCGACGCCGACCAGGACACCGCCGAGGTGGCCACGGTCGAGGAGTTCTACCGGCCCCGCTTCCTCTACCAGCTCACCGCCGCCGGGGAGGCCGCCGAGCGGGCCGTGGCCCTGTACGAGGAGGCGGTGGCCCAGCCCGGTGAGCTCCAGGCCGCCGCCCTGACCGACATCCGCGAGCTGCTCGGCGAGCTGGCCCTCACCGCCGCCGGGCCCGATCCCGATCCCGGCAAGGTCCACCGCACGCTGCGGTCGCTGCGCGCCCGCTTCGACGAGCTCACGGCCAAGGCCCAGGCCTTCATCGGGAGCCTCCAGCGGGCGATCGACCTCCACGGGGTGGAGGTGGTGGCGTTCCTGGCCTACAAGGACACCCTGATCGACTACCTGGAGCGCTTCATCGGCGAGCTGGTGGTGGCCCAGGCCGACATCGCCGGGGCCATCGCCAGGGTCGAGGCGGCCGGGGTCGACCGGCTCCTCCATCTGGCCGCCGAGCGCGACCTGGCCGACGCCCTGGCTGCCACCGAAGCCGATCGGGCGCACGCCCGCACCGCCTGGGCAGACCGCTGGTCGGGGTTGCGGCACTGGTTCATCGGCACCCCCGACGCTCCCTGCCAGGCCGACGTGCTGCGGTCCCGGGCCCGCTCGGCCATCCCCGCCCTGCTGGCCGCGGTGGCCGGGATCAACGACCGCCGGGTGACCCGCTCCGACCGGGCCGCCGACCTGCGCACCCTGGCCCACTGGTTCGCCCAGGCCGACCGCGACTCCGACGCCCACCGGTTGTGGCGGGCCGCGTTCGCGCTCACCCCCTCCCGCCACCTGGGCGTCGACGACACCTCCCTCGACGAGCGGGCGGCGGCACCGGTGCCGGCGGCGACGAGCTGGCTCCACGCCCCGCCGCTGCGGATCTCTCCCCGCCTGCGCCGCACCGGCCACCACCTCCCCCGGGGCCGGCCCCCGAGCGTCATCGATCGCAGCGCGGCCAAGGCCGCCCTGGCCGCCCTGGCCGCCGAGGAGTCGGCCCAGGTGGCCGCGGCCCGAGACCGGCTGGCCACCGGCCGGCCCACCCGCCTGGCCGAGCTGGGACATCTCGACCCCGACGCCTTCGCCCTCTTCCTCGACCTCCTGGGCCAGGCCCTGGCCGGAAAGGCCGGGCCCGGCGACGCGGTGGAGGCCGTCTCGGCCGACGGGACGGTGTCGGTCACCCTGGCCCCCACCGGCGACGGTGCCCGGGCCACCGTCCGCACGGCGGCGGGGTCGCTCTCGGGTCCCGACCACTGGCTCACCGTCACCGACCTCCTGGCCGGCGGACCCGGCGCCACCAGCTGGGCCGGGGGCGGTCGGGCGGAGGATGCCGAGCCCGTCCCGGCGGAGGTCTCGGCATGACGCCCCTGGCCTCCGCCCTCCACCTGGGCGCGAGCCCAGGCCCGGCTGGGGCCGCGCCGGGTCAGCCCGCCCCCCCCGGCCCGGCCCCGGCGTCGGCCATCGGCAGCCAGCTCGACCAGGAGACCGTCCACCAGCGCCGCCGGGCGCTGCGGGCCCTCCTCCAGCACCCCCTGCTCACCCCCGAGGGGCCCCACGCCGCCGAGTTCGGGCTGGTCCGCCGCCACGCCGGGTGGCTCCGGGACTGGCTGGCCCGCAACCCCGGCTGGGCCCTCTTCGTCGACAGCGAGCTGGCCCGGCTGCGCAAGGTCCCCGCCGACCTGGGCGACGGCACCCGTGCGGCCCGGGCCCGGCCCGCCGACCCCCCCTTCACCCGCCGCCGCTACGCCCTGTGGTGCCTGGCCCTGCTGGCGCTCGAGGGGGCCGACCGCCAGGCCACCCTGGGCTGGATCGCCGACCGGGTGGCGGCCGCGGCCGCCGCCGACCCCGTCCTGGCCGAGGCGGGCATGACCTTCGACCTGCTCGGCGCCGACCAGCGCCGGGACCTGGTGGCGGTGGTGCGCCTCCTCCTCGGGTTGTCGGTCCTGCGCCGGGTCGACGGCGACGAGCGCGCCTACCTGGCCCGTCAGGGCGACGTGCTGTACTCGATCGGCCGGGGTGCCCTGGCCCGTCTCCTGGCCGTCCGCCAGGGCCCGTCGGTGGTGGAGGCCACGGGCCTCGACCAGCGGCTGGCGGCGGTGGTCGCCGAGGCCGTGCCCGACACCGACGACGCCCGCAACCGCCGCCTTCGGGCCAACCTCACCCGGCGGCTGCTCGACGACCCCGTCGTGTACTACGACGAGCTCGACGACGACGAGCTGGCCTACCTCCACCGCCAGCGCTCCCTGCTGGTGGGCCAGGTGACCGAGGCCACCGGGCTGGTGGCCGAGGTCCGCCGGGAGGGCATCGCCATGGTCGACGACGGGGGCCAGCTCACCGACCTGGAGCTGCCCGAGGAGGGGACCGACGGCCACCTCACCCTGCTGCTGGCCGAGCTCCTGGCTGGAGCCGCCTCGGAGCGCCCCGGCGCCGCGGTCCCCATGGTGGCCCTGCACCACCGCACCACCGAGCTCATCGCCGAGCACCGGGCCCACTGGCGCAAGGACGTCACCGACCCCGGCGCCGAGGTGGCGCTGGCCGACCAGGCCGTCGACCGCCTGGCCGCCCTGCGCCTGGCCCGGCGTGGCGCCGAGGGGGTCGTCCCCCTGCCCGCCATCGCCCGCTACGCCCTCGACCCGCCCGACCTGCCCCCCCACCTCGAGGACCGACCATGACCCCGACCACCGACCTGCTCGACCCCCCGGCGCCGGCTCCGCCGGGACCGGGCGCCGCCCTCCCCCGCCCGCGGCGCTCCCGCTGGCAGCCCCTCCGCGGCGGGCTGGTCAACCTCTACCGCTACGACCACGAGGAGTTCCGCTACACCGACGGCCACCTGCTGCTTCGCGGCAACAACGGCACCGGCAAGTCCCGGGTCCTCGCCCTCCAACTCCCCTTCCTCCTCGACGGAGAGGTCGCCTCCCACCGTCTCGAACCTGACGGTGACGGGGCCAAGCGGATGGAGTGGAACCTCCTCCTCGGCCGCTACAGCGACCGCCTGGGCTACACCTGGCTGGAGCTGGGACGCCACGACGAGGACGGCACCGACCACTTCCTCACCCTCGGCTGCGGCCTGCGGGCGGTGGAGGGTCGGGGCCTGGTCGACCGCTGGTTCTTCCTGACCGATCGCCGGGTGGGCCACGACCTCTTCCTCCAGGCCCCCTCCGGCCAGACCCTCACCCGTGACCGCCTGGTCGAGGCCCTGGGGGGGCGGGGCGAGGTCCACGCCACCGCCGCCTCCTACCGGGCCGCCGTCGACCGGTCCCTGTTCCGCCTGGGCGAGCACCGCTACGCCGCCCTGGTCAACCTCCTGATCCAGCTCCGCCAACCCCAGCTCTCCCGCCAGCTCCAGGAGGCCAGGCTGTCGGCGGCGCTCAGCGAGGCCCTCCCGCCCCCCTCGCCGGCGGTCATCGGCGACGTGGCCGAGTCCTTCCGCAGCCTGGAGGCCGACCGGCTGGCCCTCGAGGCGTTCGAGTCCGCCGGCCGGGGCACCGACGCGTTCCTGGCCGAGTACCGCCGCTACGTGCAGGTGGCGGCCCGTCGCCGGGCCCACGGCGTGACCTCGGCCCACGCCGCCTACGAGGCGGCCATGCGCCGGCTGCGGGCGGCCGAGTCCGACCGGGAGGAGGCAGCCGCCGACCTGGCACGGGTCAGCGACGACCTCGAGCGGCTGGCCGGCGACGAGCGGGCGGCCCAGGCCGCGGTCGACACCCTGGCCGACAGCCCCCAGATGCGGGATGCCCGGGCCCTCGACCGGGCCCGGCGCGAGGCCGACGCCCGCCGGCACGAGGTCGAGCGGGCCGGGGCCGAGCTGGACCGCGCCGCCGAGG
>JBOGHU010000110.1:0-11777 GCA_050742255.1 Acidimicrobiales bacterium | reverse complement strand
GCCCGGGCCGACCCCGCCGCCGCCTGCGCCGCCGAGGCGCTGGCCACGGGGTCGGTGGTCTGCGTGGTGGGGCGCCCGTCGCTGGCCGAGTCCCCGGCGCCCGTCGTCGAAGCCGCCGGCGCCCTGCTCGCCGCCCGCCCCCAGGCCCGGTTCCTGCCCGTGCTCCGCCGGGCCAACGTCCACGGCGCCCTCGACATGGGCCTGGCCCCCGGGCTCCTCCCCGGCCGGGTGGGCCTGGAGGAGGGGCGACGGTGGTTCAGTGGGGCGTGGGGACCCCTCCCGGCCGAGGCCGGCCTCGACGCCGCCGGCACCCTCGCCGCCGCCGCCGAGGGCCGCATCACCGGCCTCGTGCTCCTGGGCGCCGACCCCCTGGCGGACTTCCCCGACCGGGACCTGGCCCGGAGAGCCCTCGACAACACCGGCTTCGTGCTCGCCGTCGACTGCTTCCTGACCGAGTCGGCCCGCCAGGCCGACGTGGTCCTGCCCGCGGCCGGCTACGCCGAGAAGCCGGGGACGACCACCAACCTCGAGGGTCGGGTCAGCCGCCTGAACCAGAAGGTCACCCCACCGGGCACGGCCCGGCCGGACTGGATGATCGCCGCCGAGCTGGCCGCCCGCCTCGACGGCGACCTCGGGCTGGAGTCCTGGGAGGGGATCTGGGACGAGATCGAGCGCCTGGCGCCGTCCCATGCCGGGATCACCCGGGCCCGGCTGGCGTCCCCCGAGGGGCGGGACGGCATCGTGGCCGGGGCGGTCGACGACGTCGCCACCACCGTCCCGCCCACCATGGCCCAGACCGAGGCGCCCGAGATCGCCGGGGCCGAGTCCCAGATGGGCCAGGACCGGTTGGCGGTGACTGGCTCGGGGGCCGAGGCCGACCCGGGGGGGACGGGTCCCTCGGGCCCACCGCCGCCGGGCCCGACCGACCGACCGCCGCCGCTGCGGTTCACCCCCCCCGTGCCCACGCCCCCCCCGGCGGTCGGCGCCGACACGCTCCGGCTGGTCTCGTCCCGGCGGCTGTACGACGGCGGGACCCTGGTGCAGCGCTCTCCGTCGCTCGCCGGCCTGGTGCCGGGGGCCCGGCTCCGGGTGAACCCCGCCCACCTCGACCGCCTGGGGGTGGCCAGCGGTGACCGGGTGCGGGTCACCAGCCGCCGGGGGGCGGTGGTGGTGGCCGCCGTCGCCGACCCCGAGGTGCCGGCGGGTACGGCCCACCTGGCCTTCAACCAGCCCGGGGCCCTCGCCGCCGACCTCATCGACGCCGCCCGGGCGGTCACCGAGGTCCGCCTGGAGAGGCCGGGCTGATGGGCGACCCCCTCTTCGCCGACGGCGTGGACCTGGGTGACGTGGTGCTGGTGGCGGCCAAGGCGGTCATCGGGTTCGGCTTCGTTGTCGTCGGTGTCATCTTCATGATCTGGTTCGAGCGCAAGGTCATCGCCGACATGCAGAGCCGGGTGGGGCCGGCCCGGGCCGGCCGGTGGGGGTTGCTCCAGACCCTGGCCGACGGGATCAAGCTCATCTTCAAGGAGGACCTCTCCCCCGACCGGGCCGACAGGCCCGTCTACCGCCTGGCCCCGTACCTGTCGGTGGCCCCGGCGTTCCTGACCTTCACCATCGTGCCCATCGGGGGTGTGTTCACGGGTGGGGAGGACGGCACGGTGGAGCTGTTCGGGCGCCAGACCTTCCTGCAGGTGGCCGACCCCCCGGTGGGTGTGCTGTTCCTCCTGGCCATGTCGTCGGTGGCGGTGTACGGGGTCATGCTGGCGGGGTGGTCCTCGGGCTCCAAGTACCCGCTGCTGGGCGCGGTGCGGGCCTCGGCCCAGATGATCAGCTACGAGGCCGCCCTGGGGCTGTCGGTGGTGGCGGTGGTGCTCCTCGCCGGCTCGCTCTCGACCCACGAGATCGTGGCGTCCCAGGCCGGGAGCGTCGTGGACTGGAACCTGGTCCGTACCGCCGGGGTCCCCTTCGCCATCTTCTTTGTGGCCGCCACCGCCGAGCTCAACCGGCCGCCGTTCGACCTGGTCGAGGCCGAGCAGGAGCTGGTCGGTGGCTTCCACACCGAGTACTCCTCCATCCGCTTCGGGATGTTCTTCCTGGCCGAGTTCATGAACGTCATCACCATGTCGGCCATCATCGTCACCCTCTTCCTGGGTGGGCCGGCGGGCCCGGCGCCCTTCGGCCCTGCCGTGCTGTGGTCGTTCCTCTGGTTCGGGCTCAAGCTGGGCTTCTTCCTGTTCGCCTTCGTGTGGATCCGGGCCAGCCTGCCCCGGCTCCGCTACGACCAGCTCATGGACCTGGGCTGGAAGCGGCTCATCCCCCTGTCCCTGGGCTGGCTGCTGTTCATCGGCGCCATCGGCATCGGGCGGGACCAGGACTGGAACCCGGCGCTGGTGGTGGCGGTGGCTCTGGCCACCTTCGTCATGGCCGGTGTGTCGCTCGGGGTCGCCATCCGGGTGGCGGCCCAGCGCCGGGTCGACCGGTACGGGGAGGTGGCGGGCTGATGGGCTACTTCGACAGCTTCCGGGTGACGCTCAAGACCATGTTCGGCCCTCGGGTGACCGGGCGCTACCCCCAGGAGAAGCGGCCCAAGCCCATCCGCCTCCACGGCCGCCACGTCCTCAACCGCTACGAGGACGGCATGGAGAAGTGCATCGGCTGCGAGCTGTGCGCGGGCGTCTGCCCGGCCCGCTGCATCTACGTGCGCGGCGCCGACAACCCCCCCGACGACCCCGTCTCCCCGGGCGAGCGGTGGGGCTTCGTGTACGAGATCAACTACCTGCGCTGCATCCACTGCGACCTGTGCGTGGAGGCCTGCCCCACCGAGGCCATCACCGAGTCCAAGCTCTTCGAGTTCTCCTTCACCAACCGGGCCGACGCCATCTACACCCGCGACGAGCTGCTGGTCGACGACCGCGGCCGGCCCCGCCAGCTCCCCTGGGAGGACTGGCGGGAGGGGGAGGACACCCACACCTCGGCCTGGATGCGGGCCACCTCACCGGGGGGACAGGCCGCCTACGAGGGCCGGGTGGCGTGGGCGGGCGAGCTGGGCTACGGCGTGCGGGCCCCCGAGCAGGGCCAGTGCCCCGACCCCGAGCTGGCGCCGCCCACCGACATGGACGTGCCCGTCGAGGTGGAGGGCGCCGATCCCACCACCGCCCCCGGGGAGCGGACCGCCGACGCCCGGCGACGGGCTGCCCCGCCGGGCCCCTCGCCGGCCGAGCAGCCTGGGGGCGGCCCGTGATGGAGGTGGCCGTGTTCGCCGTGGCCGGGGCCGCCTGCGTGGCCGGGGCCCTGGGGGTGGTCCTGGCCGCCAACCCGGTGCACTCGGCGCTCATGCTGGTGATGACCCTCTTCGGCATCGCCGTGCTGTTCGTGGCCCAGGAGGCCCACTTCCTCGCCGCCGTCCAGGTGATCGTCTATGCCGGGGCCATCGTGGTGCTGTTCCTCTTCGTGATCATGCTGCTGGGGGTGGACGTGGCCGAGAACCTCCGGACCGAGCCCCTGGCCGGCCAGCGGCCGGTGGCGGGCGTGGTGGCGGCGCTGAGCCTGGGCCTCATCGCCCTGCTGGCGGTGCAGGCCACCCCGGTGAGCTCCGGCGCCCGCTCTCTGACCGGCGCGCTCGGTGGCGACGAGCCCGACATCGCCATCCTGGCCCGGGCGCTCTTCACCGACTACGTGTTCGCGTTCGAGGTGACCTCGGCCCTGCTGGTGATCGCCGTGGTGGGGGCGGTGGTGCTGGCCCGTCGACCCCGGGCCGGTGCCGGGCCCGGTCCCGGCGCCGAGGGGGCGGGTGAGGACGGGTGACGGTCACCGCCACCTGGTACCTCACGCTGGCCGCGGTGGTGTTCACCGTCGGGAGCCTGGGGCTGCTGGTCCGCCGCAACCCTCTCGTCATGTTCATGTGCGTGGAGCTGATGCTCAACGCCGTCAACCTGACCTTCGTCACCTTCGCCCGCATGCTCGACGACATCGGCGGGCAGGTCGTGGTGTTCTTCGTGCTGGTGGTGGCGGCGGCCGAGGTGGTGGTGGGCCTGGGCATCATCGTGGCCATCATCCGCCGCCGCCCCGGCGCCACCGCCGACGACGTCTCCCTGCTGCGCGGGTAGGCGCCGCCTCCGTGCCGCCGGCGCGCTCTCCGGCCGCTGGCCGTCGGGGGGCGACGTCCCATGACCGGAGAGCGACCGGTGGGAGCGGCCACCCCCGTCCGGGAGCGCAGCCCACAGCCGGGCTCGGGTAGGGTCGGCGCCCGATGCTCGATGCCGTGTGGTTGGTCCCCGCCCTGCCCCTGGCCGGGTCCCTGGTCTTGGTGGTGGCGGGCCGGAAGCTGGGCGAGCCCGCCGCCGGGTGGCTGGCCACGGCCGCGGTCGCCGGCTCCTTCGTGGCCGGCCTGGTCACCTTGGCCGGCCTGCTCGAACGGGAGGAGCGCCAGTTCGTCTTCAAGGTGTTCGAGTGGATCCCGGCGGGGGGGCTCTCGGTCGACGTGGGGTTCCTGGTCGACCCGCTGTCGATGACCATGGTGCTGTTCGTCAGCGGCGTGGGGTCGCTCATCCACCTGTACTCGATCGGCTACATGCACGGCGACCGCCGCTACGCCACCTTCTTCGCGTACCTCAACCTGTTCGCCTTCTCGATGCTGGTCCTGGTGCTGGGCGACAACCTCCTGTTCACCTTCCTCGGGTGGGAGGGGGTGGGGGTGTGCTCGTACCTCCTCATCTCGTTCTGGTTCGACCGCGAGACGGCGGCCGTGGCGGGCAAGAAGGCCTTCATCACCAACCGGGTCGGGGACTGGGGCTTCATGGTCGCCATGTTCCTCACCTTCTTCGCCCTCGGCACCCTCGCCTACGCCGGCGAGGAGGGCATCCTCGAGGGCGCCTCACGCCTCCCCGAGACCACCGCCACGGCGATCGCCCTGCTGCTGTTCGTCGGCGCGGTGGGGAAGTCGGCCCAGCTGCCCCTGTACGTGTGGCTCCCCGACGCCATGGAGGGCCCCACCCCGGTCTCGGCGCTGATCCACGCCGCCACCATGGTGACCTCCGGCGTGTACCTGATGGCCCGGGTCAATCCCGTCCTGGCCCAGGCGCCGGACGTCCTCACCGTGATCGCGGTGGTGGGGGCCGTCACCGCCCTCTTCGCCGCCACCTGCGCGCTGGCCCAGCGCGACATCAAGCGGGTGCTGGCGTACTCCACCATCTCCCAGCTCGGCTACATGTTCCTGGCCGTGGGTTCGGGGGCCTACGTGGCCGCCATCTTCCACATGGTCACCCACGCCTTCTTCAAGGCCCTGCTCTTCCTCGGTGCCGGCTCGGTCATGCACGGGCTCCACGCCGAGCAGGACATGCGGCGCATGGGGGGGCTGGCCCGGCTCATGCCCATCACCGCCGGCACGTTCATCGTGGCCTGGCTGGCCATCGCCGGCATCCCCCCGTTCTCGGGGTTCTGGTCCAAGGACGAGATCCTCGCCGCCACCTGGGACCTCAGCCCGGCCCTGTGGGCGGTGGGCGTGGTGACCGCCCTCCTCACCGCCTACTACATGAGCCGCCAGGTGTTCCTGGTCTTCTACGGCGAGCCCCGCTGGGCCCAGGTCGGGGCCGGGGAGCCGGTGGAGGCGTCCCTGGCCACCCCCGAGCACGAGCCGGCGGCAGCCACGCCGGCGGCCGGCGGGGCCGGGCGGGCCCCGGTCGCGGTGGAGGGGCGCCATGAGGTGCGCCCCCACGAGTCGCCGCCGGTGATGTGGGTCCCGCTGGTGGTGCTGGCCGCCGGAGCGGCCACCGCAGGGGTCCTCAACCTCCCCGGCAGCCTGCGGCTGGAGCACTTCCTCGAACCGGTCTTCGAGGGGAACCTCCACCAGCTCTCCGTCGGCACCGGCTCCCAGGTCACCCTGGCCGCCATCGCCCTGGTCGGCGCCGGGCTGGGGATCCTCGCCGCCCGGGCCGTCTACCTGCGTGCCGCCGGGCCCACCGACCGCTTCGAGCCGGAGCTCCTGCGCCGGGGGTGGCGCGTCGACGAGGGGTTGGCTGCCCTCTTCGGCGGGCCGGGGCGGGCCTTCGCCGACTTCACCGAGAGCGTGGTCGACCGCCGGGGGATCGACGGTCTGGTCAACGGCGTGGGCTCCTTGGTGCGCTCGGGTGGCGCCCGGCTGCGGTCGGTGCAGACCGGCTACGTCCGCAACTACGCCCTCGGGGTGGCGGCCGGGGCCGCCCTGTTGCTGGCCTTCTTCCTCACCCGTTCGGTGCTGCCGTGAGCGGCGACATCCCGCTCCTCACCCTCATCGTGGTGGTCCCCGCCGCCGGGGCCGTGGCCGTCGCCCTGGTCCCCGCCGACCGCGAGGAGCTGATCCGGGCCCTGGGCGTGTCGGCGTCCACGGCGGCGGGGACCCTGACCGTGTACCTCCTCACCCAGTTCGCCACGTCGGACCCGGGGTTCCAGTTCGTCTCCGAGCGCACCTGGATCGCCGACTTCGGGATCTCCTGGAAGCTCGGGGTCGACGGGATCTCGCTCTTCCTGGTGGTGCTCACGGGCCTGCTCTTCCCCCTGACCCTGGCCGGCGTGCGCAGCCATCACGACACCAAGGCCTACATGGCCTGGATGCTGATGCTGGAGGCCGGGTGCCTGGGGACCTTCCTCGCCCTCGACCTCCTCCTCTTCTTCCTCTTCTTCGAGGTCGTGCTGGTACCCATGTACTTCCTCATCGGCGGCTGGGGCTACGACCGTCGGGTGTACGCGGCGCTGAAGTTCTTCCTCTTCACCATGGCCGGCTCGGCCTTCATGCTGGTGGGCATCCTGGCCGTGGCCTTCCTCCACGAGCGGGAGACGGGCCAGCTCACCTTCGACCTGGTCGCCATCGCCGAGTCCCAGTCGATCGCCACCACCACGGCCAGGTGGCTGTTCCTGTCCTTCGCGGTGGCGTTCGCGGTGAAGGTGCCGCTGTTCCCCGTCCACACCTGGCTCCCCGACGCCCACACCGAGGCCCCGACCGCCGGCTCGGTGATCCTGGCCGGGGTGCTGCTGAAGCTGGGCGCCTACGGGTTCCTCCGCTTCGGCCTGTACCTGTTCCCCGAGGCGGCCGCCTACTTCGCCCCCGCCCTGGTCACCCTCGGGGTCATCGGCATCCTCTACGGGGCCGTCGTAGCCGCCATGCAGTCCGACCTCAAGCGGCTGGTGGCCTACTCCTCGGTGGCCCACCTGGGCTTCATCGTCCTGGGCACCTTCGCCCTGACCACCCAGGGCCTGCAGGGGGGGGTGCTGCAGATGGTCAACCACGGCATCTCCACCGGTGCCCTGTTCCTCCTGGTCGGCATGCTCTACGAGCGCCGCCACACCCGGGCCATCGCCGAGCTGGGGGGCCTCCAGCGGGCGGCGCCGGTGCTGGCCGGGGTGTTCACCGTCGTCATGCTCAGCTCCATCGGCCTTCCCGGCCTCAACGGCTTCGTCGGGGAGTTCCTCATCCTCCTCGGCAGCTTCACCACCCGCCGGTGGTGGGCGGTCGTGGCCGCCACCGGGGTCATCCTCGCCGCCGTGTACCTGCTCTGGGCCTATCAGCGGGTCTTCCACGGGGCCCCGGACCAGGCCAACGCGGCCACGCCCGACCTGAGCTGGCGGGAGGGGATGGTCATGGCCCCGCTGGTGGCCGCCATCGTCCTCCTCGGCGTCTACCCCAAGCCGGTGCTGGAGCGGATCGAGCCCGCCGTCGACCGCCTGGTCGCCCACGTGGAGGACCACTCCGACTTCACCCAGCCGGCGGTGGCCGCCGAGGGGCCGGAGGGAGTCGACCGGGCCGGCGTCGGGGAGGGGCGGTGAGCGTGCTGGCCCAGCTCGAGCCCATCTCCCGGCCGATCGAGTGGTCGGGCCTCTCGCCCCTGCTGGTGCTGGTCGTCGGCCCGCTGCTGCTGCTGACCGCGGCCGCCTTCGTGCCCGGGAAGGCTCCACCGGGGTTCTACGCCTGGTTCACCATCGTCACCGCCGGTCTCGGTGGGGCCCTGGCCGGGTTGCTGTGGGGCCGGGTCACCGATCCCGACCGGGGACCGTTCACGGCCGTGGACGGGGCGGTGACCATCGACGGCTTCACCGTCTTCTTCACCGTGCTCATAGCCGCCGCCATAGCCCTGGCCGCCCTGCTGGCCGACGCCTACCTGCGGCGCGAGGGCCTGGAGGGCCCCGAGCCCTACGTGCTCATGCTGCTCTCGGGGGCCGGGGGCGTGGTGATGGCCATGGCCAACGACATGATCGTCCTCTTCGTGGGCCTGGAGACGCTGTCGATCGCGCTCTACGTGCTGGCCGGCTACCACCTGCGCCGGGCCGAGTCCCAGGAAGCGGCGATGAAGTACTTCGTGCTGGGGGCGTTCTCCTCGGCGTTCCTGCTGTACGGGATCGCCATGGTCTACGGGGCCACCGGCTCGACCAACTTCAGCCAGATCGCCACCTTCCTGGCCGGCAACGTCCTTCAGTCCGACGGGGTGCTGCTGGCCGGCTTCGCCCTGCTCCTGGTGGGCCTGGGCTTCAAGGTGGCGGCGGCGCCGTTCCACGTGTGGACGCCCGACGTCTACCAGGGGGCGCCCACGCCCATGACCGCCTTCATGGCGGCGACGGCCAAGGCGGCCGGCTTCGCCGCCCTGCTGCGGGTGTTCCTCTCCACCTTCGAGTCCTACCGGCTGGACTGGCGGCCCATCATGTGGGTGCTGGCGGTGCTGACCCTCCTGGTCGGGTCGTTCCTGGCCATCGTCCAGACCGACGTCAAGCGCATGCTGGCGTACAGCTCGGTGGGCCACGCCGGGTTCATCCTGGTCGGCGCCCAGGCCGCCACCGACCGGGGCGTGGCCGGAGCCCTCTTCTACCTCTTGGCGTACACCTTCATGGTCGTGGGCAGCTTCGGGGTGGTCACCCTGGTCGCCCGCCGGGGTGACGCCGCCCACGACCTCTCCGCCTACCGCGGCCTGGCCACCCACCGGCCCGCCCTGGCCCTGGCCTTCACCGTGTTCCTGCTGGCCCAGGCGGGCGTGCCCTTCACCTCGGGGTTCCTGGCCAAGTTCTACGTGATCGGCGCCGCCGTGGAGGCCGAGAGCTACGCCCTGGCGGTGATCGCCATGCTGTCGGCGGTGGTGGCCGCCTTCGTGTACCTGCGGATCACCGTCGCCATGTACATGACCGCCGAGGAGGGGGCCGCCGGAGAGGCCGGCGTGGGCGCGGTGGCCGGCGGTCCGGTCGCCGTGCCCCTGACCGCGGGCGTGAGCCTGGCCGTGTCAGTCGCCTTCACCGTGATCGTCGGCCTGCTCCCGTCCCCGGTCATCGACTTCGCCGCCGACGCCGTTCCCGTCCTGATCACCGTCGGCCGGTAGCGTCGGGTCGGTGGCACCGCTGCCGGCGCTGCGGGGGCGGTCGGTCCTGTTGCGTCCCGAGACCCCGGCCGACGCACCGGAGCTGGCCGCCATCCGGACCCGCCCCGAGGTGCTGCGGTGGTGGGGCCCGCCCGACGCGCCCGACGACGCCATCCGCTACGTCGTCGAGCTCGAGGACCGGGTGATCGGGGCCATCGAGTACCACGAGCAGCGGTCACCCCAGCACAGCTGGGCGGGGATCGACGTCTACCTCGACCCCGAGGTCCACCGCCGGGGCCTGGGGACGGACGCGGTCCGGACCCTGGCCGTCCACCTGGTGCGCGACCGCGGCCACCACCGGCTCACCATCGATCCCTCCGCTGACAACGCGGTGGCCATCGCCTGCTACCGGCGGGTGGGCTTCCGACCCGTGGGCGTGCTCCGCCGCTACGAGACGGTGTGGTGGGAGGACGGTCGCCGCCGGGACGGCCTGCTCATGGACCTGCTGGCCGAAGAGCTGGTTCCGTGAGCCGGTCGTACCACGCCACGCAGGCCTCGGCATCCACCAGCGCCACCCCGATGGCGGCCAGCTCGTCTCGGGCCCGCTCGTACAGCCCCGACGTGGCGTCGGTGACCAGCGCCACCCGGAGGTCCCGCTCGGACGCCTGGTAGACCGTGGTGCGCGGGCAGTTCGGGAAGTTGCACCCGCACACCACCACGGTGTCGACGTCGAGGCGCTCGAGGTGGCTCTCGAGGGGGGTGTGGTAGAAGGCGCCCCAGCGCGGCTTGTACATCGCCCACTCCCCCTCCCCGACCACCTGGAGCTCACCGGCCAGCAGCCGCTCGGCGTCCAGGGCGGTGCCCGGTCGCGGCTTCAGCTCGTCGACCAGCTCCGCGCCCGGGCTCCCCGGGACCAGCAGTGGCCGACCGGCCGCGATGGCCCGCCGCCGGCACCGCTCGGCGTCGGACCCGTCGGGCCGGTACAGGCGCACGACGTGCACGACGGGCCGGCCGCCCCGGCGGAAGGACCTCACCACGTGGGCCATGGCCGGAACCGCCCGGGCCGTGCCCGGGACCTCCGCCGGGGCACCGGCCAGGGTCACGTCCCGTTGGACGTCGATGGTCACCAGTACGGCCCGGCCAGGGTGGGGGACCGTTTCGGGGTCGGGCGTGACGGTCGTCACCGGTCGGACGGTAGCCGGCCTCCCGCCCGGCTCTCCGGTCACCAGGCGTCGGTGGGCGACGCCGGGTGACCGGAGAGCGGGGAAGGGCGAGAGAGGGACCCTCTTTTGTCCATCCGGAAGGGCCGTCACTAGGCTCGAAGACGTGTCCGGCTTCCTGCGCGCCTACCTCACGGTGGCGGTGTTCGGGGGGGCGGCGGGCCTGCTGGTGGGGCTCATGCTCGGTGCCGGCAGGCTGGTGCGGCCCTCCCGACCCACCCCCGAGAAGCTCATCAGCTACGAGAGCGGGGTCGACCCCGTGGGCTCGACGTTCGGGCAGAGCCAGATCCGCTACTACCTCTTCGCCCTGCTCTTCGTGATGTTCGACGTGGAGGCGGTCTTCATCCTGCCCTGGGCCCTGGGCCTGGAGTCCTACGCCGTGCTCGGTCTGGTGGAGATGGCGATCTTCATCATCATCCTGGCCTTCGGGCTGGTCTACGCCTGGCGCAAGGGAGTGCTGCGGTGGGTGTAGTGGAGCGGGGGAGGGTGCCCAAGCCGCTCAGCCACCTCCTCAACCTCGGGCGCAAGTACTCGCTCTGGGTGTACCAGTGGGGGTTGGCCTGCTGCGCCATCGAGATGGGGGCGGCCTTCGGCTCTCCTCGCTACGACGTCATGCGCCTCGGGGTGATCCCCTTCCCGGCCAGCCCCCGCCAGGCCGACCTGGTGGTGATCTCGGGCACCGTCACCGACAAGATGGCTCCCGCCATCCGCCGCCTGTACGAGCAGATGCCCGACCCCAAGTACGTGATCTCCATGGGGAGCTGCGCCAACTGCGGCGGCCCGTACTGGGACTCCTACTCGGTCACCAAGGGCGTGGACCAGATCATCCCCGTCGACGTGTACGTGCCGGGGTGCCCGCCCCGGCCCGAAGCCCTCCTGGAGGGCATCGTCCTGCTCCAGGAGAGGATCGGGCACGAGGACATGGCCCAGCGCTGGAGGGGTGAGCCCCTTGTCGTCTCCTGACGAGGTCCCCCCCGAGGAGACGACCGCCCCCTCCGCCGAGGAGATCACCGACCCCGCCCTCCAGGCCGAGATCGCCAACCCCGCCGAGTCCAACCCTCCCACCGGCGCGTCGGCCACCCCTGGCGACCCCACCACCGCCGCCGACCGAGGCCCCCTGCCAGCCCCCGGTGCCCCGGGGGAGCTGTCCAGCGACGAGGCGGTGCCCACCGCCCCGGCGGCCGAGGAGGAGCCCGACGGCGGTGCCGCCGAGCAGGCCGCCCCGCCGGCGGGGGGGGAGGCCGAC
>JBOGHU010000109.1:0-9679 GCA_050742255.1 Acidimicrobiales bacterium | reverse complement strand
GTGTCCGAGACGGCCCCTGAGCTCGGGCCGGGGCGGGGGAGCGGTCCGTCCCAGGAGGTGGAGACCGGCGACGACAGCGTCTCCGCGGCCCCGCCCGAGCCAAGGGGCAACGGCGCCACGCCCAGCTGATGGCGCTCCGCTCCCGCCGCGCCCCGGCAGGGGGCGCACCCGAACCGGTCCCGGCCCAGACCGGGAGCATGACCCTGGTCGAGCACCTCACCGAGCTGCGCAGCCGGGTCATCAAAGCGGTGATCGGCATCGCCGTCGGCGGGGTGGCGGGGTTCCTCGTGTACGAGTCGGTGCTGGACCTGTTGATCCAGCCCTACTGCGACATCCTCCCCGAGGGCCGGGACTGCGTCCTCATCGTCACCGATCCCCTGGACGCGTTCGCCATCCGGCTCAAGGTCTCCGCCTACGTGGGGCTGCTCATCGCGTCCCCCCTGGTGCTGTGGCAGCTGTGGCGGTTCATCACCCCCGGGCTGTACCCCAACGAGAAGCGCTTCGCCGTGCCTTTCGTGGCCTCCTCGGCGGTGCTGTTCCTCCTCGGCGCCGGCCTGGCGCTGTGGACCTTCCCCAGAGCCCTCGAGTTCCTCGTGGAGATCGGCGGCCAGCAGCTCGAGACCTTCTACACGCCGGGGAAGTACCTCAGCCTGATCACGTTCATGATGCTGGCCTTCGGGATCGGCTTCGAGTTCCCGATCGTGCTGGTGTTCCTGCAGATGGCGGGGATGCTGCGCTGGCAGCGCCTGGTGTCGTGGCGGCGCTACGCGGTGGTGGGCATCTTCGTCCTGGTCGCCGTGATCACCCCCTCGGGGGACCCGTTCACGCTGCTGGCCCTGGCCCTGCCCATGTGCCTGTTCTACGAGGCGTCCATCCTCATCGGCAGGTTCGTCCTCAAGAGGTCGTGATCCCGCGCCTGGGGACGGTGGTGGAGGCCTACGACTTCGAGCTCGACGACTTCCAGCGCCGGGCCATAGCCGCCCTCGACGCCGGCCAGTCGGTGCTGGTCGCGGCCCCGACCGGATCGGGCAAGACCGTGGTGGCCGAGCACGCCGTCGCGGATGCGCTGGCCCACGGCGGCAAGGCCTTCTACACCACGCCCATAAAGGCCCTCTCGAACCAGAAGTTCGGGGACCTGGTCCGCCGCCACGGGCCGGGGCGGGTCGGCCTGCTCACCGGCGACAACGCCATCAACGGTGACGCCCCGGTGGTGGTCATGACCACCGAGGTGCTGCGCAACATGATCTACTCCTCGTCACCCGCCCTGGAAGGGCTGCGGGATGTGATCCTCGACGAGGTCCACTACCTCCACGACGCCTACCGGGGCCCCGTCTGGGAGGAGGTCATCGTCCACCTGGCGCCGGCGGTGCGGCTGGTGTGCCTCTCGGCCACGGTGACCAACGCCGACGAGCTGGCGGCGTGGATCTCGACGGTGCGGGGAGCCACGGCGGCGATCATCGAGGAGCACCGGCCCGTCGAGCTCGAGAACCTGTACCTCGTCGGCGACCGGGACAACGACCGGCTCCACCTGCTCCCCACCCTGGTCGACGGCCACCCCAACCCCGTCGCCCTCCGCCTGGACACCGATGCCGTCCGAGGGCCACGGGGCGGCCGGGGCGGGCGCCGCCCGGGTCGGCGGCTGTACACGCCCAGGCGGATCGAGGTCGCCGAGCGGCTGGCGGCCGAGGGCATGCTCCCCGCCATCTACTTCCTCTTCAGCCGGGCCGGCTGCGACGAGGCCGTCCGCCACTGCCTCGAAGGCGGCGTGCGGTTCACCGACGAGGAGGAGCGCGACCGCATACGCGCCGTGTGCGAGGAGCACGCCGCGTCCATGAGCGACGCCGACCTCGAGGTGCTGGGGTGGGCCCGCTGGCTGGCGGGCATGGAGGCCGGGATCGCCGCCCACCACGCCGGCATGGTGCCGCCGTTCAAGGAGGCGGTCGAGGTGTGCTTCGGCGCCGGGTTGGTCAGGCTGGTGTTCGCCACCGAGACCCTGGCCCTGGGGATCAACATGCCGGCGCGGGCGGTGGTGATAGAGAGGCTGACCAAGTTCACCGGTGAGCGCCACCAGCACCTCACCGCCGGGGAGCACACCCAGCTCACCGGGAGGGCAGGGCGACGGGGCCTCGACGAGGTGGGCTTCGGGGTGGTGCTGTGGTCGCCGTTCGTGACCTTCGAGCAGGTGGCAGCCCTGGTCACCACCCGGACCCACCCCATCTCGTCCTCTTTCCGGCCCACCTACAACATGGCCGCCAACCTGGTGCGGCGCTACCCGGCGGGCGAGGCCCACCACCTCCTCAACCGCTCCTTCGCCCAGTTCCAGGCCGACCGGGAGGTGGTGGGGCTGGAGGCCCGCCTGGAGCACGTCGACCACCGTCTCGGGGCCCGGCGGGCCGAGGTGAGCTGCGACCGGGGCGACGTCGAGGAGCTGCTCGAGCACGAGGGGAGGCTGGCCGCCGCCCGGGGCGCGCGCCCCTCCCCACGACGCCAGATCCACGACGCCCTGGCCCGCTTCCGGCCCGGGGACGTGGTCCGGGCGCCGAGGTCGGCCGGCCCCGCGGTGGTGGTCTCCAGCACCCAGCGCCGGGGCTCACCCCGGCTGCGGGTGCTCACCGCCCGGCGGCGACGGTTCACCCTCGGGCCGGCCGACTTCGACGTCGCCCCCGACCGGCTGGGCCACATCGAGCTCCCCCTGCCCTACGCGCCCAACACCGCCCGGTTCCAGCGGGAGGTGGCCGCCGCCCTGGCCCGGTCCCGCCTCGATCGGCGGCCGTGGGGCCCGGGGGACGCCCACGCCGACCCTGAGCTCGACCAGCTGGCCGCCAGCGTCGCCGGCCACCCCTGCGCCGGCTGTCCCGAGCTCGGACGGCACCGCCGGGCCGCCGCCCAGGTCGAGCGCCTGGAGCGGGAGCGGGCCGGGCTGCTGCGCCAGGTCCAGGGGCGGTCGGCCTCACTGGCCCGCCAGTTCGACGTCGTCCTGTCTGTGCTGGCGGACCGGGGGTACCTGGACGGCTGGGCGCTGACCGACGCCGGCCAGCGCCTGGCCCGCACCTACCACGAGGCCGACCTGCTCATCTGCGAGTGCCTGGGGGAGGGCGTTCTGGACGGGCTGGGCCCGGCCGAGGTGGCCGGGCTGGCGTCGGTGTTCACCTACGAGATGCGGGGGCCGGGCCAGCCTCCCGAGCCGTGGTTCCCCTCGCCCGAGCTGCGGCGACGGTGGGCGACGGTCGAGGCGCTTCACGCCGGGCTGGTCAACGCCGAGGAGGCGGCCGGGCTGCCCACCACCCGGGCCCCCGACCCCGGCTTCGTGGCCCTGGCCCACGCCTGGGCGGCGGGGGAGGGGCTGGTGGAGGTGCTCGGTGACGAGGACCTCTCCGGTGGCGACTTCGTGCGCAACGTCAAGCAGCTCATCGACCTGGTGCGCCAGCTGTCTGACGTGGCCTCCGAGCCGGCGACGGCCACCGCCGCCCGCGCCGCCGCCGACGCCCTGTTCCGGGGGGTGATCGCCGCCTCATCGGCGGTGACGGCCGGCGGTGGCGGCGGACCGTGACCCGTGCCCATCGCCAGGGGTGAGCCCTTCGGGCTACCGGGGCCCCTACCCGAGGCGGGCGTGGTGGTCCGCTCCGACGCCCAGGCCCGCGCCGTGGTGACCAGGGCCAGGCGGGCGGGCCGGGACGTGCCTCCCCTCGGCCTCCTCGGTGGTGACCTGTGCCGGACCCTCGGGGGTCGGGGGGACGAGGCGCGCCTCCGCTCCACCGACGCGGTGACCTTCCCGTGCGATCTCGGTTCGGTGCTGCTGGACGGTCGGCTGCACTGGTTCGTGGCCCACCTGGTCGCCCGGCGCGGCTGGTGGCGGGGCCGGGCCTTCGTGGCCATGAACGCGGCCTGGCTGGGGGACTGGAACCTGGGGCCCCGGGCCCATCCCGGGGACGGGCTGCTCGACACCTACGACGCCCGCCTCCCCATCGGCCACGTCCTCCGGGTCCGGGCCCGGCTCCCCCATGGGGCCCACCTGCCCCACCCCGCCATCGCCGGCCGGCGGGCGGCGGCCTCCCAGGTGGACCTCGGGGCGGCGCTGCCCGTCCACCTCGACGGCGAGCTGGTCGGCTCCGCCCGCCACCTCTCGCTGCGGGTCGAGCCCGACGCCCTCCGGGTGGTGGTGTAGGGGTACCGGGTTGCCCGATCGGGGCGCCTGGGGTGGGGTGGGGCCGGGGCCGGCGGGTGGTGGGCGGCGCGCCATCCGGCCGGGCGGTCCGCCAGTAGGGGCCACGGCCTTTGCGCGCGCCCAGCCTGGTCATGGCCGGCCCGGCGCGCTCAGAGCGAGGGGGACCGGAGGGCGGCTGGGCGGCCCGCCCCCCGGCCCTACACTCCCCGCGATGGAGCTCTGGGTCCGCCTCGCCCCGCAGGCCCCGGCCCTGGCGTGACCGACCTGGACGCGACCAGGGCGCGGATGGCCGCCCGGGTGGACGAGCTGGCCCCGACCCTGGTCGAGGTCTCCCACCAGATCTACGACCACCCGGAGCTGGGCTTCGAGGAGCTCTTCGCCCACGACCTCCTGGCCACGACCCTCGAGGACCACCAGGTGGCCGTGACCCGCCGGGCCTTCGGCCTCGACACCGCGTTCGTGGGCAGGGCGGGGAGGGAGGGGCCGGTGGTGGCCATCTGCTGTGAGTACGACGCCCTGCCCGGGATGGGGCACGCCTGCGGCCACAACATCATCGCCGCCGCCGGGCTGGGCGCGGGGCTGGCCGCCGCCGCCCTGGCCGAGGAGGCGGGTGGGCGGGTCCGCATCGTCGGCACCCCTGCCGAGGAGGGCGGCGCAGGGAAGGTCCACCTCCTCCGCCGGGGAGCGTTCGACGGCGTCGACGCGGCCATGATGGTCCACCCGGCGGGGGCCGACCTGTCCACCATGGGCGTCCTCGCCGCCGCCGTGGTGGACGTCGAGTACCGCGGCCAGGCCGCCCACGCCGCCGCCTTCCCCGAGCGGGGCCGCAACGCCCTCGACGCCGCCGTCCTCGGGTACCTCAACGTGGCCGCCCTCCGTCAGCACATCCGGGCCACCGAGCGCGTCCACGGCGTGTTCACGAACGGCGGCGACAAGCCCAACGTGGTGCCCGAACGCACCAGCATGCAGTGGATGGTCCGCGCTGCCCGGGTCGCCGACCTGGCCCCGCTCCAGGCGCGGGTGCTGGCCTGCCTCGAGGCGGGAGCACACGCCACCGGCTGCACGGTGGAGCACCGCCATCCCGCTCCCGACTACGCCGACATGGTCGACAACCCCGTCCTGCTCGACCTCTTTGCCGCCAACGCCGCCCAGCTCGGGCGGCGGCTGGCCGATCCCGCCGATCCGGGGACACCGGCCGTGGTGGGCAGCACCGACATGGGGAACGTCAGCTACGCGGTGCCCTCGATCCACCCCATGATCAAGGTGGCGCCCCCCGAGGTGTCGCTCCACTCGCCGCAGTTCGCCCACCACGCCGCGTCCGCTGCGGGGGACCGGGCCGTGGTGGACGGCGCCAAGGCCATGGCCCTCACCGTCGCCGACCTGTGGTGCCGCCCAGGCTGCCTGGGCCAGCTGCGCGCCGCGTTCTCGCCCCCTCGGTGACCGGCATCCGCGCCGCCCCGCCTCCCCGGGACCTACAGTGACCGCTCGTGTCCGTCTACGTGGCCGAGGACTTCACCGCCGAGGAGACCGACGTCCTGCGGCGCTACGTGACCAACCTGGACGGGCCGGTCTTCGCCCTGGTCAACCTGCCCGAGGTGGTCAAGGGGGCGTTGTTCGCCCGCTACAGCCGCAGTGGCAAGAGCCTGCGGCGACTCCTCCTCGACGAGTTCGTCGGCGACCTCGACATCTCCGGTGACCGCACCGTCGACGCCACGGTGGGACTGGCCCGCGCCGAGCAGCTCTACGACCGCGTGTTCTTCGAGTACGGCGACGACTCGGTCGCCCAGCTCGGCGGGGTCCACCTGGCCTGCGAGCAGGCCTCGAACCTGCTGACCAAGGTGTTGGAGCGGGGTCGGCTGATGGCCTACCTCGAGCAGTCGACCCGCTACGTCGCCTACGACGGCCGGCTGGGCGGACGGTTCCGCTACCACCGTGACCCCCACGTGCTGGCGTCCCCCCTCGGGCCTCGCTACGTGGCCGACATGGACCGGCTGTTCGAGACGTACGCCTCGCTGGTGACCGTGGTGCAGGGGTGGTGCCGGGAGCGGTACCCCAAGGAGCCCGCAGACTCCGACCTGGTGTACCGTCGCGCCGTCCGGGCCAAGGCGCTCGACGCCGTGCGGGGCGTCCTGCCCGCCGCCGCCCTGGCCAACGTGGGCATCTACGGCAGCGGCCAGGCGTACGAGGCGTTGCTGTTGCGCCTGCGGGCCCACCCCTTGCCCGAGGCTCGCCACTACGGCGACCTCATGCTCACCGAGCTGCGCAAGGTCATCCCGTCGTTCCTCACCCGTGTCGACGTGGCCGACCGGGGCGTGGCGTGGTCGGAGTACCTGCAGGGCACCCGCCAGGCCATGGCGGCGATGGCGGCCACCCTGGCCACCGACGCGGTGCCCGAGGAGGCGCCAGAGGTGGCGCTGGTCGACTTCGACCCCGAGGGGGAGGAGAAGCTGCTGGCCGCCATGCTCTACCCCTACGTCGCCGTGCCGGAGCCACAGCTCCGGCGGCGGGTGGCGGAGCTGAGCGCCGAGGAGCGCTCGGCCCTGGTCGCCGCCTACGTGGGGCAGCGGGGCAACCGCCGCCACAAGCCGGGGCGGGCCCTCGAGCGCACCAGCTACCGCTTCGACGTCTGCTCCGACTACGGCGCCTTCCGGGACCTCCAGCGCCACCGCATGCTCACCGTCGAGTGGCAGTCCCTCTCGCCCCGGCACGGGTACGTGCTCCCACAGGCGGTGGTGGAGGCCGGGTGCCACGAGCTGTTCGAGGAGGCCATGGACCGCTCGGCCGACCTCCACGACGCCCTAGCCGAGCGCTTCCCCGACCAGGCCGCCTACGCGGTCAGCCTGGCCTACCGGATCCGCTACTCGCTCCAGCTCAACGCCCGGGAGGCCATGCACGTGCTGGAGCTGCGAACCAGCCCCCAGGGCCACCCCAGCTACCGGCGGGTCTGCCAGCAGATGCACCGGCTCATCGCCACCGAGGCCGGCCACCACGCGGTGGCGGCCATGATGGGGTTCGTCGACCACAGCCAGCCCCCCCTGGAGCGCCTGGCGGCGGAGCGGCGGGCGGAGCGGCGCCGGTGCGGAGGCGGCTGAGGGAGGCGACGGGCGGGAGCCGCCAAGGCCCTTGACACCCTCGGGCCGACGTGGGAAGAAGGGTGCACCTCAGCGCCCCGTCGGGCTGCGGGGGCCGAAGGGGAGGGGTCCGGCGAGCCCAGTAGACAACGTTGGCAGCAGGCCGACCCGACCGGCGAGGCAACCATCGCCGGTCGGGTCGACCGGGCGGACGGCACCAACGGCTCGCCGGGCCCACCCTCCCCCCGAGGGGCCCACAAGGGCGGGCGGTGGTGTGCCATCGGGCTTCTCGAAATGGGTAGAGTCCGCCCGCGCGACCCGGATCCCACCAACTCCCCGAGGACCGATGGCTGATCAACTGGACGACGAGCTCGAAGACGAGCTCGACGCAGACGACGACGACCTCGACGACGACCTCGACGACGAGGAGTTCGACGAGGACGACCTCGACGAGGACGACCTCGCCGACGACCTCGACGACGACCTCGACCTCGAGGACGGGCTCGACGACGACGACCTCGAGAAGGCGGGCAACGACGGCGAGGTCAAGAAGGACGACGGCGACCTCGAGAAAGACGAGGGGGAGGGCGAGGGGGAGGGCGACGCCGTGGCGGAGGACGAGGGCGATGACGAGGACGAACCCCACCCCGACGACGTCGAGGCCGATCTCGACACCATCCTGAAGGACCGTCTCGTGGTCGTCGAGGAGGAGGACGAGGACGACGACCTCGACGAGGACGACCAGGCCGCCGATGCCGATGGCCGGAGCGGGGGCGGCAAGGTACGGCCACGCACGGCGGGAGAGTTCGTGTGCCAGTCCTGCTTCCTCGTGAAGCACCACAGCCAGCTGGCCGACCCCGAGCGGCTCCTGTGTCGGGACTGCATCTGATCCCCGTCCCGGGCCGGATTTCCGCATTGCCCACGCCATGGGGGAACATCAGGCCATGAGCGGTGCCAGGACGCCCCTCGATGAGATGGTCGAGCTGCTGGTCTTCGCACCGGTGGGTGTCGCCCTGGCGGTGGGGGAGCGGCTTCCCGAGCTGGTCGAGCGGGGCCGCCAGCAGATCGCCGGCCAGGTCGCCACGGCCCGGGTCATCGGTGAGCTGGCGGTGCGGCACGGCCAGGGCGAGGTCGACAGGGCGGTGGAGCGGGCCCGGGACCAGGCCCAGGCCGTGCTGGCCCAGCTCGGGCTGGCACCGGGGCCGAGTGCGGCGACCACGGCCGGGGCGCCCACGAGCCCCGAGCCCCCGCCTGGGCCATCGGCCACCGAGGAGGAGGGCGCCGGGCCACGGGGGGGGGACCCGCCGGCGACGAGCTGGCCTGCCGCCGAGCTGGCCATCCCCGACTACGACTCGCTCTCCGCCTCCCAGGTGGTCCCCCGCCTCTCCGGGCTGGCCCCGGCCGAGCTGGAGGCGGTCCGGGCCTACGAGGCCACCCACCGGGGGCGCCAGACGGTCCTGAACAAGATCGCCCAGCTCCAGGCGGAGTAGATGGAGGCGGCCCGTCGGGCCACCGACGGAGACCTGGCCCGGCTGGCGGAGCTGGCGGCCGAGGCCGTCGCCGAGCAGGTCGACTCGAGGGGGGGCCGGGTCTGGGCCCTGCGTGAGGCCCGACCGCTGCCGGCGGGCCCCTCGCTGGAGGCGGCGCTCCACGACACCGGGCGGCTGGTGCTGGCGGGCACCATCGACGGCACGACCGTGGGCTACGCCGCAGCCCGGATCGAGATGCTGCGCAACCGTGAGCGACTCGGCATCGTCAGCGACATCTACGTCGAGCCCGGCGCCCGTGCCGTGGGGGTGGGGGAGGCGCTCCTCGAGGCGGTGCTGGCCTGGTGCCGGGAGCAGGGCTGTAGCGGCGTGGACGCTCTGGCCCTGCCCGGGAACCGGGAGACCAAGAACTTCTTCGAGGCGTTCGGCTTCACCGCTCGGGCGCTCGTCGTCCACCGTCAGCTGCCAGCCGGGCCGGTCTGAGCATGGACGGCGCCGAGCTGTGCGTCGGCGCGGTGGTGGTCGCCGCCGACCACCTCCTGCTGGTCCGCCGGGGCCACGCCCCGGACCGGGGGATATGGTCGATCCCGGGCGGGCGGGTGGCACCGGGGGAGACGCCGGCCGAGGCGGTGGTGCGGGAGCTGGCCGAGGAGACGGGGATCGTCGGCGTGTGCGGGCAGTTGCTGGGCCGCGTCCACAGGGGGTCGGGCCGGCGTCGCTTCGTGATCCTCGACTTCTCGGTGGAGGTGAGCGGACGTCCCGTGCCCGTGGCCGGCGACGACGCCGACCAGGCCATGTGGGTGCCGCTCGATCGGATCCAGTCCCTGCCCCTCGTCGACGGCCTGGCCGAGTTCCTCCGCGACCACGGGGTGGCGGCGGCGCCTCGCCCCACCTGAGCGCCCACGCCACGAGCGGGGCGGTCCCGCCGGTCAGCCCTTGGGCGCGGGGGGCGGGGG
>JBOGHU010000108.1:0-27325 GCA_050742255.1 Acidimicrobiales bacterium | reverse complement strand
AGCCTTGGCCGGGGCCTCGCTCGACCGGGCCTTGGCCGGGGCCTCGCTCGACCGGGCCCTGGACCGGGCCTTGGCCGGGGCCTCGCTCGACCGGGCCCTGGACCGGGCCTTGGCCGGGGCCTCGCTCGACCGGGCCCTGGACCGGGCCTTGGCCGGGGCCTTGGTGGCGGCCCTGGTCGCCTTCTCCACGACCTGGGCCGCCGCCTTCTTGGCCGCCTTGGCCGCCTTGGCCGCCTTGGTCGCCTTGGTCGCCGACTGGGTGGCCAGGCGGCTCCGCGGCCCCCGCACCGGGGTCCGGGGGGTGAAGATCCATCCCACGTCGGGCACGGGCTTGCCCCCGATGAGGCGCCCCTCGTCGAACAGCCACTCGTACTCGGCGTGGAACTCCTGGAAGGAGTCGTTGGAGAAGACGGTCGCGCCGGTGCGGTGGGCGATCTCGAGGAGGAACTTGTCACCCCGCCCTATGGTGCCCGCCGGGGGGGCGACCATCTCCCCCGCCGCCAGCGCATCCTCGTACACCTGTTGCTCCGAGCGCTCGATGCGGTGCTCGAAGGTGGCGTCGACCACGACGGTGCAGGTGTCGTGGGGGCGCTCCTTGAGGAATGCCCGAACCGCCTCGTCGAGCTGGCGCAAGCTGGGGGTGGAACGACCTTCGGTGGCGATGTTGGAGCCGTCGACGACGACGTGGGTGGCTGCCATGTCACCCACAGTCAACCATCTCGGGCGTCATGCCATCGGTGATGGTGGCACGGCGCCTCACACGCCCGCGAACGCGGTGTCGAGGAAGCGCTCGAGCTCCTGGATGTGGAGGGTGGCGCTGCCTGTCGCCGGGCTCCCGGCAGCACGGCGGCTGGCGTGGCCCAGCTTGGCCCGACCCGGGATGGTGCGGTGCAGCCGGCTGTGGGCGAAGGGCCACGCCCCCATGTTCTCAGGCTCCTCCTGCACCCAGAACACCGAGTCGGCACGCGGGTAGCGCTCCAGCACGGCCGTGATCTGGGCTTGGGGCCAGGGGTAGAGCTGCTCCACCCGGACCACTGCCACCGGGGCGCTCAGCTGGTCTCGGTGGGCCATGAGGTCGTAGGCCACCTTGCCGCTGCACAGCAGGACCCGGGCCACCCCGGCCGGATCGCTGACCGTGGGATCGTCGAGCACCTCCTCGAAGGTGCCCGACGTGAGCGTGGCGATGGGCGAGCGCGACTGGCGGGCCCGTAGCAGGTACTTGGGGGTGAACACCACCAGCGGCCGGCGATGGTCGAGGCGCACCTGGCGGCGGAGGAGGTGGAAGTACTGGGCGGCCGTGGTGGCGTTGACGACGTGCATGTTCTCCTCGGCGCACAGGGTGAGGAAGCGCTCGACCCGTCCCGACGAGTGCTCCGGCCCCTGGCCGTCGTAGCCGTGGGGCAGCAGCAGGACCAAGCCCGACGACTGCCCCCACTTGTCCTCCGCCGAGGAGATGAACCCGTCGATGATCACCTGGCCACCGTTGGCGAAGTCCCCGAACTGCGCCTCCCAGCACACCAGGGCGCGGTCGTGGGCCACAGAGTACCCGTACTGGAAGCCCATGGCAGCGTACTCCGACAGTGACGAGTCGTAGATCCAGAACTTCCCCTGCTCGGGGCCGAGGTGGGCGAGAGGCGCGTACTCCGGGCCGGTCTCGAAGTCGACCAGCACGGCGTGGCGTTGGGAGAAGGTCCCCCGGCGGGAGTCCTGGCCGTCGAAGCGGATGTCGATGCCGTCCAGCAGGATCGAGCCGAACGCCAGCGCCTCCGCCAGCGACCAGTCGATCTGCCCCTCGTCCCAGAGGCGGGCCCGCCCGGCGATCTGGCCGGCCAGCTTGGGGTGGACGACGAAGCCGTCGGGTGTGCGCTGGAGGGCCCGCAGCACCCGCTCCAGGACATCTCGGCCCACCGCGGTGGCGAGCGGGGGAGCGGGCGGTGGGGTGGGGGGACGGTCACGACGGGGTCTCGGGGCCGCCAGCGACCGCGTCTCGTCGAAGGACTGCTGGAGCCGGGCGGCGAAGTCGGCCAGAGCCCGCTCGGCCTCCTCCATGGTGAGGTCGCCGCGCCGGACCAGCGACTCCACGTACAGCTTCCTGACCGACCGGCGGCTCTTCATGCGGCGGTACATGAGGGGCTGGGTGTAGCTGGGGTCGTCGCCCTCGTTGTGGCCGTGGCGGCGGTAGCACCACATGTCGATGACGACGTCCTTGTGGAACCGCTGGCGGAATGCGAAGGCCAGGCGTGCCACCCGCACGCACGCCTCGGGATCGTCGCCGTTGACGTGGAAGACCGGAGCCTGGACCATCTTGGCCACGTCGGTGGCGTACACCGACGAGCGCCCGTACTCGGGGGTGGTGGTGAAGCCGAGCTGGTTGTTGATGACCAGGTGGACGGTGCCACCGGTGCGGTAGCCCTTCAGGTCGGAGAGGTTGAACGTCTCTGCCACCACGCCCTGGCCGGCGAAGGCGGCGTCTCCGTGGACGAGCAGGGGCAGCACGAGGTAGGACTCGGGGCGGTCGATCCGGTCCTGGCGGGCCCGGACCATCCCTTCGACCACGGGATCGACCGCCTCCAGGTGGGAGGGGTTGGCGGCCAGCTCCACCGGCAGGTCCGCTCCCCGACGGCTGCGGAACACGCCCTTGGCGCCGAGGTGGTACTTGACGTCCCCCGAGCCCTGCACCATGTCGGGGTCGATCTCACCCTCGAACTCCTTGAAGATCTGGCCCAGCGACTTGCCCACCAGGTTGGCCAGCACGTTGAGCCGGCCCCGGTGGGCCATGCCCATGACCACGCCCTGGAGGTGGCTGTCGGCGGCCGCCTCGAGGACGGCGTCGAGCAGGGGTATGGCCGACTCGGCACCCTCGACGCCGAACCGCTTGGCCCCCACGTACTTGGTGGCGAGGAAGCGCTCGAAGGCCTCGGCGGCGTTGAGGCGCTCGAGGATGTGGCGCTGGTCGTCGGGGTCGAGGGGGGTGGTGGCGCCCTCCACGTGCTGCTGGATCCACCGCTTCTGGTCCGGCTCCTGGATGTGCATGTACTCGACGCCGACGGTTCGGCAGTAGGCGTCCCGCAGCACGTGGAGGATCTCCGCCAGGGTCATCCGCTCGGTCCCCGCCAGCCCGCCGGTGAGGAACTCCCGGTCCAGGTCCCAGATGGTGAGCCCGTAGGTGGCGGGGTCGTGCTCGGTGTGGGTCTGGGGCTGGTTGACGGTCAGGGGGTCGAGGTCGGCGATGAGGTGCCCCCGCACCCGGTGCATGTTGATCACGGCGTTGACCTGCATCTGCTTGTGCAGGTTGGCCTGGGCGGAGTCGACCGGGTTGACGTCGCGCCGCCACTGCACCGCCTCGTAGGGGACCCCCAACGACCGGAAGACCCCCTCGTAGAAGTGGTCGGCGCCCAGCAGCAGCTCGTGGACCCGCTTGAGGAACAGGCCGGACTCGGCGCCCTGGATGATGCGGTGGTCGTAGGTGGAGGTGAGGGTGAGGACCTTGGAGACCCCGAGCTCGGCCAGGGCCCGGGGGTCGGCGGCCTGGAACTCCGCCGGGAAGCCGAGGGCGCCGACCCCCACGATCAGGCCCTGGCCGGCCATCAGCCGGGGGACGGACTGGACCGTGCCGATGGTGCCGGGGTTGGTGAGGGTGACGGTGACCCCGGCGAAGTCGTCCGCCGAGACCCGGTGGGAGTGGACCTTGCGGACCAGATCCTCGTAGGTGGCGTGGAAGCGGCGGAACTCGAGGGTGTCGGCGTCGCGGACGCAGGGGACCAGCAGGGTCCGCCGCCCGTCGGGGCGCTCCACGTCGACGGCCAGGCCCAGCCCCACATGGGGGTGGTGGATGACGCTCGGGGTGCCGTCGACCTCCGCGTAGGTGGCGTTCATGGCCGGCACCGAACGGAGCGCCTGGACCACGGCGTAGCCGATGAGGTGGGTGAAGCTGACCCGCCCCCCACGGGTCCGGCCCAGGTAGCCGTTGATGACCTGCCGGTTCACCTCCAGCAGACGGGCGGGCACGTCACGGACGCTGGTGGCGGTGGGGACGCCCAGGCTGGCCTCCATGTTCGCCACCACCCGGGCCGCGGCCCCCCGGAGGGGCTGGGGCTGAGCGGCGCCGTCGGGGGACGGCCCCGGTGCGGCCCCCTCGGGCGGGGGCGACGGGAGGGCGGGGGCGGGTCGCGGAGAGCCGGGGGCGGCGGGTTCGGAGGCCGGCGGGCGGTAGTCGGCGAAGAACTCCCGCCAGCTCTCGCTCACCGACGAGGGGTCGGTGACATAGCGCTCGTGCATCTCGTCGACCAGCCAGGCGTTGGGGCCGAACGCCACGCTGGGTCCCGGCACTTCGCTCACGTCCTTTGATGGTACCGGTGAGTCCCTGCGGTCCCCGCAGGCGAGGGCCCGGTACGGTCGGGGCGGTGTCGTTCCACCCGCCCGACCGCCGCCGCCGCCGCGCCCGAGCCGACCGCCCGCTGCGGCGGGGGTGACGTGGCCCCGGCCCGGGTGCCGGCCCGGTGACGACCGTCTCCGACCACCGCCTCGCCGCCCAGGTGGCGGAAGAGGTGGGCCGGCTCCTGGTGGCCCTCCGCGCCGAGGGGGCGGGGTGGGCGGCGGGGGAGCTGGGGGACGAGGGCGATCGTCGCGCCCACCGTCGCATGGTCGAGCTCCTCGCCCAGGCCCGTCCCGGGGACGCCGTGCTCTCCGAGGAGGGGGGCGACGACAAGGCCCGGCTGGGGCGGCCCCGGGTGTGGGTCGTGGACCCCCTCGACGGGACCCGGGAGTTCGGCGAGCCGGAGCGCACCGACTGGGCCGTGCACGTGGCCCTGGTGGTGGCCCACCTGGTCAGGGCCGGGGCCGTGGCCCTGCCGGCCCAGGGAGTGGTCGTCGGCACCGACGCGCCGCCCTCGGTGCCGGGCCCGTCAGGACGCCCTCCCCGTGTGGTGGCCAGCCGCAGCCGCCGCCCCGCCGTCGCCGATCGCGTCGCCGCCGCCCTGGGCGGGGAGGTGGTGCCCCTGGGCTCGGCCGGCGCCAAGGCCATGGCCGTGGTCACCGGCGCCGCCGACGTGTACGTCCACGCCGGGGGGATGTACGAGTGGGACTCGGCCGCCCCGGTGGCTGTGGCCTCCGCCGCAGGCCTCCACGCCTCGCGCGTCGACGGCTCCGCCCTGCTCTACAACCGGCCCGACCCGTACCTTCCCGACCTCCTCATCTGCCGGCCGGAGCTGGCCCGGGTGTGCCTGGACGCCCTGGCCGACGCGGTCTGACGCGATGCCACGCGATGCCCCGCCCCCGCCGGCCTGGGCCTGTCGGCGCGTCCGCTCAGTGGGTCCCGGGGCTGTACCCCTCACCGAGGCGGTCACCAGGCTTCTTGGCGTCCTCGAGGGCCTCCTCGGTGGTCTCCCCCGTGCCCTGGGCCGTGCGGCCCTCCTCGTCCCGGGTGGTGACCACCTTGATCTCGTTGCCCTCTCCGTCGTAGATGGAGTGCTCGATGGGGTCGCCGGTCTCGGCCATGGCGAACCTCCCTTCCTCTCCCTAACGACTACCCGGTGAGGGCGGGTCCGCAACGTGGGGTCGGGCCCGGCCTACTCTCCCAGCGCCGTGCGGAGCTCGATGACGTGGTCCTGGGTCTGCTGGAGGAGCGGTCGTAGCGCCTCGGTGACGTCGGCCAGGCCGAGCTCGCCTGCCTGCTCCACCCGCTCCCGGTAGCGGTCGAGCTGGCGGGTCTCGAGCTCGAGGTCGAGCTGGAGCGCCCGCTTCGGGTCCGCCTCGGTGCGGACGTCGGGAACGGTGGTGGTGGGGACCCCGCCCAGGAAGTCGACCTGCTCGGCCAGGGCGAGGGCGTGCTGCAGCTCCTGGTTGACGTGCGCCCGGAGCTCATCGGTGGTGCTCACGAAGGCCGCCCCCTTGATCACGGCGATGTGCTGCACGTACTGCACGATCGACTGGTACTCGGTCCGCAGGTCCTGGTTGAGGAGATCGACGAACTGCTGTCGGTCCATGCTCTCGCACCCCCGTGGCTGGCGTGGCTCCCACCTACCCCCCGGCGGGGTGGTCGACACCCGAGGTAGGCAAGATGGACCGGTGCCCTCCTCTCCCCCCGACCTGGCCCTGGGGGCCTTCAGCGATCGCCCGCCGTGGGTCATCGAGCCCGGTGCGCTGCGGTGGAGGGTCGGGCTGGACCGGGTCCGGGCCCGCACCCGGGCCGAGGTGCCCGCCCTTACCCGCAAGCCGCGGTTCCCTCCGGTCGGGCGGCTGGCCGCCACGCTCCGCCACCTCGGCGTGCCGCTGGCGGCCTGGGCCGTCACCGAGCGGCGGCGGGGCCGGCAGGTGGCCCGTGCCGGGTTGTCCCGCCGGGTGCGGGTGGCCAGCGAGCGGCTCGGCCCCGCCTACATCAAGCTGGCCCAGATCATCTCCGCGGGGGAGGGGGTGTTCCCCGAGGAGCTGGTGCGGGAGATGAAGCGGTGCCGGGACCAGGTCCCGCCCGAGTCGTGGGACGACGTGACGGGCGTGGTGGAGGAGGAGCTGGGACGGCCGCTGGCGTCGGTCTTCGCCAGCTTCGACCGGGAGCCGGTGGCGGCGGCGTCGATCGCCCAGGTCCACGGGGCCACCCTGGTCAGCGGGGAGGCGGTGGTGGCGAAGGTCCAGCGACCCGACGTAGCCGCGCTGGTCCGCCGGGACCTGGCCGTCATGTCATGGATCGCTCCGGCCCTGATGGGGCGCATCCCCGTGGCCAGCCTGGTCAACCCCCCGGCCCTGGTGGAGCTGTTCGCCGACACCATCAGCGAGGAGCTCGACTTCCGCCTGGAGGCGGAGAACATGCTCGACGTGGCCAGGGTTCTGGCCGAGCTGGGGCAGCGCCAGATCGTCGTCCCCCGTCCCCATCCCCGCCTGGTGACCCGCCGCCTGCTGGTCATGGAGCGGCTGTCGGGGTTCGCCTTCGACGACGTGGCGGGCATGCGCCACGCCGGGGTGGACACCGAGGCGGTGGTCCGCACCGGCATGGTCGCCTTCCTCGAGGGGGCCATGCTCCACGGCATCTTCCACGGCGACCTCCACGGCGGGAACCTCTTCGTGCAGCCCGACGGGCGCACCGCCCTGCTGGACCACGGCATCACCGGCCGCCTCGACGACGCCCGGCGCCTGGCGTTCCTCCGCCTGCTGGTTGGCGGTGTCACCAACGACGTGCGGTCCCAGCTGGCGGCCCTGGTCGACCTCGGTGCCCTTCCCCCCGACACCGACCTGGAGGCTGTGGTCCGGGACCTCAAGCTCGACCAGCCGGCTGTCGACCCCACCCAGCTCAGCGCCGACGAGCTGGTCCGGGAGCTGCGGGGCGTGGTCAGGGCCCTGCTCGGCTACGGGGCCCGGCTTCCCAAGGAGCTCATGCTCTTCATCAAGAACCTCATGTTCCTCGACGGGGCCATCGCCACCCTCGCCCCTGACCTGGACCTCTTCGCCGAGATCAGCTACGTGGCCACCCACTTCGCGTCAGCCCACGGGGCCCGCCTGGCCCGCGACATCGGGCTCGACCCCGACGCCATCGAGATCGACCTCGACGGCGTCAAGGCCGGCTTCGGGGTCTCCCCGGAGGTCGAGACCATGACCTACCGCCAGCTGCAGGAGCGTCGGGCCATCATCCGCAAGCGGTTGGGGGAGCGGTCATGGGGCTGAGGGCCGGGCTGGCAGGGAACCGCGTTGCGGCCGCGATCTGCGATCCTGGAGCACATGTCCGGTCGGAAGCTTCTCGTGGTGTGCCTCGCGGCCGGCGTGCCGGTGGGGCTGGTGGTGGTCGTCGCGGGGGCCTGGGCCATCGACCTCTCCGGGTCGAGCGGGGAGGTCGTGCGCAACGTGGAGGTGGCGGGGCGGGCCGTGGGCGGGATCGACCGGGGGGAGCTGGGGTCGGTGGTGGACGAGCTGGCCCGCCGCTACGCCGAGGCCGGCGTCCGGGTCCGCACGCCCGACGGGGACCTGTTGGCGAGAGCCGACGAGATGGGCCTGTCCGTGGACGGGCGGGCCACCGGCGACGCCGTGCTGGCGGTGGGGCGGACGGGGCCGGCGCTGGTCCGCCCCTTCGCCTGGGTGCTGTCGCTGGTGGCCCCCCGCCGGGCCCCCGTGACGGTCACCGTGGACGAGGCCAAGGTCCGGGCGGTGGTGGCCGAGCGCGACCCCACCGGTCGTCGGGCGCCGGTCGAGCCGTCCCTGGTCGTCGACGGGGGCGAGCTCGCCGTCGCCCCCGGGGAGGACGGCCGGGGCCTCGACGCGGCGGAGCTGGCTGACCTGATCTCCGAGGCGGCCGCCACCGGCGACCTCCCGATCGTGGTCGAGGCCGAGGCCGGCCCCATCAGCCCCCGCTTCAGCGGGGAGGACGCCGGGGCGCTCCTCGACGAGGCGCGCCGCCTCACCGCCGAACCGCTGGCCCTGGAGGCGGTCGGCTCCGATGCCTCGGTCTCGCCCGAGGTGCTGCGGTCGTGGCTGCGCTCGGTCGTGACGGAGGACGGGCTGGCGCTGGGCACGGACGCGGAGAAGGTGCTGGCGGGGCTGGCCGAGCTGCTCCCCGAGGCCGGCCGCCGACCGGTCGACGCCGGCTTCGAGGTGCGCGGCGGCCAGGTGGCGATCGTGCCAGGTCGGGACGGGACCGGTTGCTGCGGCGAGGAGTCGGCGGGGCTGGTGCTCGACGCCCTCCGCAGGCGCCCGCCGAGGGCGTTGTCTCTCCCCTTGCGGACGATCGAGCCGGAGCGCAGCGTCGAGGACGCCGCCGCCCTCGGCATCAGGACCGAGGTGTCGTCCTTCACCACCAGCCACAAGGCGGGAGAGTCCCGGGTGGCCAACATCCACCGCATCGCCGACCTGGTCCGGGGCGTGGTCATCGAGCCGGGCGAGACGTTCTCGGTGAACCAGCACGTGGGCCGGCGCACCCGGGCCAAGGGCTTCGTCCCCGCTGGGGTCATCTACCAGGGGGAGTTCACGGAGGACGTGGGTGGTGGCATCTCCCAGTTCGCCACCACCCTGTTCAACGCCGCCTTCTTCGCCGGGCTCGACTTCGAGGCCTACCAGAGCCACTCCATCTACATCTCCCGGTACCCCTACGGTCGTGAGGCCACCCTGTCGTTCCCCCGGCCGGACCTGGTCATCCGGAACACGACCCCCTACGGGGTCCTCATCTCGACCTCCTACACCGACTCCAGCATCACGGTCAGCATGTACTCGACCGCCTACGTCACCGTCGAGCAGAGCGGGCAGACCAGCCGTCCCGCCGGCCAGTGCACCCGGGTCACCACCGAGCGGACCCGGACCTACGCCGGCGGGCGCCGCCACGTCGACACCGTCTTCGCCACCTACCGCCCCGCCGAGGGCGTCGACTGCTGAGCCCGGGCGTGCCCACCGCCGACGTGGCCGTGGTCGGAGCCGGCCCCGCCGGTGCCGGCTCCGCCCTGCACCTGGCCCGGGCCGGCCTCGACGTGGTGTTGGTCGACCGGGCCCGCTTCCCCCGCGACAAGTGCTGCGGTGACGGCCTGACCACCAGTGCCCTGCGCCAGCTCGACGCCCTGGGCCTGGACCCGGCCGGGCTCCCCTCGTGGCGGGCGGTGGGCGACGTGGTGCTCCGGGGCCCCGCCGGCCACGCCGTCCGGCTCCCCCTGCCCGCCGGCCGGGGGGTTTACGCCGCCGTGGTGCCCCGGATCGAGCTGGACGCCGCCCTGGTCGACCTGGCCCGGTCCGCCGGGGTCCGGGTCGTCGAGGGCCACCCCTGCCAGGGGGCATCGGTCCGAGGCGACCGCATCGAGCTGGAGGTGGGCGGGTGGGGGCGGGTGGCCGCCCGCTACGCGGTCGGCGCCGACGGGGCGTGGTCACCCCTCCGCAAGCGGCTCACGGGCCGCCGGCGAGACGGCCTGGGGGAGATGCACGCCCTCCGCCAGTACTTCTCGGGGGTGGGCGTGGCGGCGGGCTCGGCGCTGCACGTGTGGTTCGAGCCCGAGCTGGCCCCGGGGTACGCCTGGTCGTTCCCGCTGGCGGGAGGACGGGCCAACGTCGGCTTCGGGATCCAGCGCGGTGGTCGGCTGCCCACCGGGGCCATGACGGCGCTGTGGCCGGACCTGCTGGGCCGGGCTCACATCGGGGAGGTCCTGGGTCCCGACTCCGTGGCCCAGGCGCCGCACCGGGCGTGGCCCATCCCCGCCCGCATCGGCTCGGTGGCCCTCACCGGCGGCGGGGGACGGGCCCTGTTCGTCGGTGACGCCGCCGCCGCCTGCGACCCCCTGACCGGCGAGGGGATCGGCCAGGCCCTGCTGACCGCCGAGCTGGCCGCACACGCCATCGTCGCCGCCGGGCCGCTCGATCCTGTCCGGGCGGCCATCGGGTACCAGGTGGCGGTGGGGAGGGAGCTCCGCCCCGACGCGGTGGTGTCCCGCCTGCTCGCCGGCGTGATCCGTCACCGCCGGGGGATCCGGATCAGCCTGCGGATGGCGGGGTCGACGGCCTGGACCCGGCGCAACTTCGCACGCTGGCTGTTCGAGGACTACCCCCGGGCCTACCTGGCCACGCCCCGGCGGTGGCGGGGCCACTCCCTCGGCGGCGACGGGGCCTGGCCACCGGCGGGGTCCTGAGGGGCCACGCGCCCGTAACCCCTCCCCCCACCGGCTTTCTGTGCGCCCGTATCCCCCAGGACCGGGTCGACCGCACAGAAAGGGTCGGGTCTGGTCTCGACGGTCCCCGGGGCGGGGCCTCCCGGCTCGGGCATCCCCCTTCCCGTGACACCCCCCGTCTACCCTGTGACGATGGCTCTGGCCCCGCCCTCGTCGCTGACCCCGTCCAAGGTGACGGCGTTCACGGGCTGCGCGCTGGCGTTCCGCTTCTCGGTGATCGACGGCCTTCCCGAGCCCCCCTCGGTCGCGGCCGCCAGGGGCACGGTCGTCCACCGGGCGCTCGAGCGCCTCCACCGGGCTCCTCCACCGGGGCGAACCCTCGACGCCGCCCTCGGCTGGCTGGGCGAGGTGGCGGCCGAGGTGCTGGCCGATCCCGAGCACGTGGGCCTGGAGCTCACCCCGGGGGCGGAGCGCGAGCTCCTCGCCGACGCCGACGGCCTGGTGCGCCGGTACTTCGCCCTGGAGGACCCTACCCAGGTGACCCCCATCGGCCTGGAGCTGAAGCTGGAGGCCACCCTGGGGGGTGTGCGGCTGCGTGGCATCATCGATCGGCTGGAGCTTGACGCCGACGGCGAGCTTGTCGTCACCGACTACAAGACCGGCACCGTCCCGAGCCCCCGGCACGAGCGAGATCGCCTGGGCGGGGTCCACTTCTACGCCTACCTGTGCCAGGTCGCCCTGGGGCGGCGTCCCGCCCGGGTCCAGCTCCTGTACCTCAGCGAGCCGGTGGCCATCGTGGCCACGCCCTCCGACCAGTCCATCCGGGGGCTGGAGCGCAGGGTCGCCGCCGTGTGGTCGGCGGTGACGCGGGCCTGCGCCGGGGAGGACTTCCGGCCCAACCCCGGCCGGCGCTGCGCGTGGTGCGCCTACCGGCCCCTGTGCCCGGCGTTCGGGGGGGATCCGGCCGCCGCCCGGGCGGTGGCGGCAGGTATCGGATGATCGGCGGTGACGCCTTCGACGACCCCCGGGCGGGGGTCGTCGAGAGCTTGGGCGGCACTCCCTCGGGGACGGGCCGGCCCCCGGCCAGCCCGGTGCGGGCCCTCCTCCCCCCCCGCGCCGGCCGGTACGTGGGCGCCCTGGACACGGCCGCCGACCGGGGCTTCGAGCGTCTCCGGGGGTCGGCGCTGGCCGACGGCGTCTTCTACGGCGCGTCCGCCGTGGCCGACTTCTCGATCCTGTGGCACGCCGTCGCCACCCTCAGGGCCCTCGGGGGTGAGCGTCAGCGACGGGAGGCCCGGCGCCTGACCACCGCCCTGGCCCTGGAGTCGGTGCTGGTCAACGGCCTGGTCAAGGCGCTGTTCCGTCGCACCCGCCCCGTGGTCGAGGAGGAGCGCTCCCGGTGGTTGCGCCAGCCCCGCTCCAGCAGCTTCCCGAGCGGCCACGCCAGCGCCGGGTTCCTGGCCGCCACCCTCCTCACCGACGGACGCCGGGCCGGGGCGCCCCTGTGGTACGGGCTGGCCACGGTGGTGGCCGCCAGCCGGGTCCACGTGCGGATCCACCACGCCTCCGACGTGGTCGCCGGCGCCGTGGTCGGCGCCAGCCTGGGTCACCTGGCCAGGCGCCTGTGGCCGGTGCCGCCGGTCAGTGGCTGAGCGACTTCGCCTGGTCGGCGGGCTCGGGCCCGGGGTCGGACTCGCTCGGAGCGAGCAGGGACCGGACGTCGAGGAGCAGGTCGGCCACCTCGTCGGTCGAGATCAGCTCCCGGTGGAGCATGTCGGCCAACCCCTTGTCGATGACGGTCAGGGCTTCGCTGACGATCTTCGGCTCTCGCGTCTGGGTCATCTCGCTCCTCATCGACAGGTACCGATCCTCGTCGAGGACCTTGTCTCTTCGGTGACCTCAGCCTAGCCGGGATCGCCGCCACGACCACGTCCCCGCCAGATCGGGCGGGCCGGGCGGGCCGGCCGGGCGGGGCGGATGCGGTGGAGTGGTGCGGGGTACGATGAGGGGCGGCAGCGGAGGAGGTCGATCATGAAGTTCCTGGTCCTGTGGCGGATCGAGCTGTCCCGGCTCTCGACGGAGATGGTGAAGGCGGTGCTGGCCATGCGAGAGCACGCCAAGCCCCTGGAGGAGCAGGGGAAGGTCTTGAGCCGGTACCACATCGTGGGTGGCCACGGCGGAGCGTGGATCTACCAGGTGGAGTCGAACGACGAGCTGGAGACGCTCCTGGCCAAGTCCCCGGTGTACAACTTCTCCCACTACGAGGTGTTCCCGCTGGCGGACATGTCGGGCCTGCCGCTCCAGCCCCAGGAGTAGCCCGTCCCTAGAGGCGGCGTCAGGCCAGGCGGGAGCCGTCCCGACCTGGCTGTCACACCCCCTCCCCATACTGGGGGCATGGAGGACCAGCTCGTGCTCGACGATGACCAGATGGCGGCCCGGGTGTGGCGGCTCGACCCCTGGACCCGGGAGATCGGCCGCCGGGGCGTGGCCCAGGCCCGGGAGACGCTGCGCCGGGCACGGCGACCGGGCAAGGCCGCCTGAGGTCGGCGGGAATCTGGTTGCAAATCCCGACCGAGTGGGTCAGGATTGGGCCATGACCGTTACCGATGAACTGCTCGAAGCCAACGCCAGCTACGCCACCTCCTTCGACAAGGGCGACCTGCCCATGCCGCCGGGCCGGCACGTGGCGGTCGTGGCCTGCATGGACGCCCGCCTCGACGTGTACCGGCTGCTCGGCCTGTCCCTCGGCGAGGCCCACGTGATCCGCAACGCCGGGGGGGTGGTGAGCGACGACGTGGAGCGCTCGCTGGTCATCTCCCAGCGCCTGTTGGGCACTGACGAGATCGTGCTGGTGCACCACAGCGACTGCGGGATGCTGACCTTCGGCGACGACGACGTGAAGGCCCAGATCCTGGCCGAGACCGGGCAGCGACCGCGCTTCGCCCTGGAAGCCTTCCCCGACCTCGAGGACGACGTGCGCCAGTCGATGGCCCGGGTGAAGGCCAGCCCCTTCCTGCCCCACAAGGACGTGAGGGGCTTCGTCTTCGACGTCAAGACCGGGAGGCTGAACGAGGTGCGATGAGCCCACCCCGGGACCCTCCATCATGAGTGTCACACCCGTAGGCCACACTGTGGGCCGTGACCCACCGACCGGCTGCCGTGGCCCTCGGGTCGGCCCTGGCGCTGCTGGTCGCCGCCTGCGTCGGCGGCGGCTCCGTTGTTGACGAGGAGCCGGGACGGGCCGAGGTGGTGCGGGTCGTCGACGGCGACACCATCGTGGTGCGCATCGGTAGGGGAGAGGAGACGGTGCGCCTGCTCGGGATCGACACCCCCGAGACCAAGGACCCCCGGGCGCCGGTGGAGTGCTTCGGCCGGGAGGCCAGCGCCCGTACCGAGGCGTTGCTGCCACCGGCGACGGCGGTTCGGCTGGTGCGCGACGTCGAGGCTCGCGATCGCTACGACCGGCTCCTGGCCTACGTCTACCGGGTCGACGACGGCGCCTTCGTCAACCTGGCCCTGGCCGCAGAGGGTTACGCCGCCGCCTTCACCTACCCCCCCAACGTGGCCCACGCCGACGAGCTGGTCGCCGCCGCCGCCGCCGCCCGCCGGGCCGGTCGGGGGCTGTGGTCGGCCTGCGGCGGCCCTGACACGCCGGCGTAGCCTGCCTCCGCCCACCCGAGGGCCGCTACGGTGACCGCCATGGCCAACCTGGCCGCTCGGCTCGGGTACCGGGACGGCACCCGTCTCCTCATCGTCAACTGCAGCGACCTGGGCTCGAGCCACGCCGCCAACGTGGGCTCCTACGAGGCCCTGCGGGACGGCTTCGCCACCAGCGCCACCCTCATGGTCCCCTGCCCCTGGGCGCGGGAGGCCGCGGCCCGCTACCGGGGGGAGGACGTCGGGGTGGAGCTCACCCTGAACGCGCCATGGGACCTCTACCGGTGGGGTCCGCTCACCCAGGCCCCGTCCCTCCTCGACGGCGACGGCGGCTTCCCCCGCAGCGTGCAGGAGGTGTGGGACCACGCCGACCTCGACGAGGTTCGCCGTGAGTGCCGGACCCAGATCGAGCGGGCCATCCTGTGGGGCTTCGACGTCAGCCACCTCGACTCGCACCTGGGCACCCTCCAGCTGCGGCCGGAGTTCTTCGACGTCTACCTGGCCCTGGCCGGCGAGTTCGGTCTGCCCATCCAGCTCCCCCCGTCGGGCGCGGAGCGGGCCGCCGGCTTCCCGTTCCGTCGCCTGGCGGCCGAGGCGGGCGTGTGCGTGCCCGACCACGTGGTGGCGGTCCGGGGCACCGGGACGCGCAAGGTGCTGGAGCGGGCCCTCTTCGACCTGCTCCCGGGGGTGACCGAGGTCGTCGCCCACCCCGCCATCGACACCCCCGAGCTCCGGGCCCTGGCCCCCGACTGGGCGGCGCGGGTCGACGACCACGACCTGCTGGCGCGCGATCACGACATCCGGGCGCTCGCCGGTCGGGCCGGCGTGGTCTTCGTGGGCTACCGCGAGCTCCGAGAGCTCCAGCGGGGCAGCTGAACGGGGACCGGGCCCGCCGCCCCCGGCCTCCTCAGAACTGGGTCTGCTCCCGTAGCCGGGCCTGGGCGGCCCGGTACTCGGGCTTGGCGGTCAGGGGCAGCAGGGAGATGATCTTGGCCATGTTGCCGGTGATCTTGACCCTCCCCTGCATGAAGGCGGCGTTCTCGTCCAGCTCCCCCTTGGCCACCTTCAGCGCGTCCTCGTAGCTGGTGGTGAGGGTGGCCTCGGCGTGGGGGTCATCGCCCCGGCGCTGCTCGAGGGTCCTGCCGTTCTCGATGACCATGTAGTAGCGCACATCGCCCTCGGGCCCCCCGGTTATGACCTGCTGCACGCGCACGGTGGCGCCTGGGGTCTCGGGGAGGTCCTGGGCCAGCTCCTGGGCCAGCTCCATCCACTCGGCGGAGAGGTACTCGGGCACGTGACGGCTCCTCGGGAGGCGGTGGAGCGGCAGACTACCCAGCCCCGGTGCTCACCGCCCGACCCGGTCTCGCAGGCCGGCGAACAGGTCGTCCTCGGGAAGATCGGTGCCGACCGCCGAACGGGCCAGGACGTACTCGTCGAAGGGGTGGACCAGCCGGGCCTCCTCGGGCGGGAGCCCGAACCAGAAGGACGAGTCCGGGTCGATCTGGGTCCGGTGGGCGAGGAGGGCGCGGGGCGCCACGTCGGCGAAGGCGGCGATGTCGACCCTGGTGGTGATGCGGTCGTCCTGGCCGGTGCGGTCCAGCCACTCCGGGCCGAAGGGCGACTCCAGGCCCAGCTCGAGGAACTTGGCGTGCATGGCCTGCACCCGGGCCTGCGACCAGACCGTGTAGTAGAGCTTGAGCGGCTGCCACGGCTCCCCGGTCCCGGGGAAGGCCGCAGGGTTCCCGGCGGCGTCGAAGGCGGCCACGCTGATCTCGTGCACCCGCAGGTGGTCGGGATGGGGGTAGACCCGCTGGTCGTCGCCGTAGGTGACGATGACCTGGGGCCGGTAGCGGCGGATGGCCTCCACCAGGCGAGCAGTGGCCTCCTCCAGCTCGGCCTGGGCGAAGCAGCGGGGGTCCCGGTTCCCGGGGGTGTCGGGCATCCCCGAGTCGCGGTAGCCCAGCAGCACCGTCTCCTCGTAGCCGATGACCTCCGCCGACGCCCTCAGCTCCTCCAGGCGGACCTGGGGGAGGCGGTCTCGGATCTCGTCACGGTCGAGGGCGGGGTTGAGGATCTCGCCCTGCTCGCCGCCCGTGCAGCACACCAGCACCGTCCTCACCCCTTCGGACCGGGCCCTGGCCACGGTCCCCGCCCCTTTGGACGCCTCGTCGTCGGGGTGGGCGTGGACGGTCATCAGGGTGAGGCGCTCGGCGCGGTCCATGGCACGAGACGCTATCGGGGCGGGGCCGCACCCAGCACCGGAGACGAGGGCGCCCTCGGGCGCCGACCGGGGAGACTGGGGCGGAGGGACCCGGCGACGATCCGTGGAGATGGAGGGCGAGATGGACGGCGAGAGAGACGGTGAGAGAGACGGCGAGAGAGACGGCGAGAGAGACGGCGAGAGACGACGTGGCAGCCTCTTGGTCAAGCCGGAGGGCGCCGAGACGCTGGAGGTGGCGGGGTGGGGCGCGCTGGACGAGCGCCGAGGTGGCAGCTGGATCTGGGTGGACCTGCTGGAGCCGAGGGTAGAGGAGGTGCTCGAGCTGGGGGCCCGGTTCGGTGTCCCCGACCCCGCCCTCGAGGACGTGCTCGACGCCGACGTCTTCCCCAAGCTCGAGGACTTCGGCGGGGTGCTGCTGGTCGCCATGCACGGGCTGGTGGCGACAGGGGACCGGGTGGCGACCACCCCGCTGGTGTGCCTGCTCGGTCGCGGCTTCCTGCTCACCTTCCACCGGCGACCGCTTCCCGGTCTCGAGTGGCTGGCCGCCGCCGTCCAGGAGCACCCGGCAGTGGCCGAAGGCGGCCCGGACCGGCTCCTGGCGGGGCTGGCCGACGCGGGCGCCCGCCGGTTCCTGCCCCTGGTGGACGGGCTGGAGGCCGCGGTCGACGAGCTGGAGGACAAGGCCATCTGCGGGGACCCCGACGTCATGCCCCACACCCAGTCCCTGCGCCGGGACGCGGTGGTGATGCGGCGGGTGCTCGGCCCCCAGCGCCAGGTCATGCTGGCCCTCAGCCAGGTCGAGTCACCACTGGTGGGCGGGCGGGCCCGACGCCGCTTCCTCGACGCCTACGACCGCCACCAGCGGGCGGTCGAGTCCCTCGACGCCGCCCGGCTCATGCTGACCTCGGTGATCGAGGTGTACCGGAGCACCGTGGCCGAGCGGACCAACGACGCCATGAAGGTCCTGACCGTGTTCTCCTCCACCCTACTGCCCCTGTCGGTCATGGCCGGGATCTACGGGATGAACTTCGAGCACATGCCCGAGCTGAGCCGCCAGTGGGCGTACCCGGCGGTCCTGGCGGTGATGGCCGTGACCGTCGTGGGTCTGTTGGCCTACTTCGTGCGCAGGGGGTTCGTCGGCGGGCCCCGGGTGCCGCGGCTGCGCACCGTGGGCCGGGGTGTGGCCCACCTGGTCGGGCTTCCGGTCAGGACGGCGGAGGCCCTGACCCTGGCCCTGGCCCGGGCCGAACGCCACCCCTCTACGCCGCCGGGCCGGAGGGGGTGACGGGTCAGCGGGAGGTCCTCTCCCCCACGGGGACGAGGACGTCCTCGCCGGTCTCGTCGTCCTCGACCAGGAGCCAGCCGCAGAGCTCGGCCAGGAGGGGCTCGCCCTCGCCGGGGCCGCTGGCGATCAGCTCGTCGTCGGCCCGCAGCACGTCCCGACCGCTGGGTCGGTAGAGGTAGCGCCCGCCCCTGCGGACGGCGAGGACGTGGAATCCAGGGTCGATGTCGAGGTGGAGCTCGGCCAGGCTGGCGCCGTCGACCCTCGAGCCCCGCCCCACCGGGAGCCGGACCACCACCTCGTCGGCGTCGCCGAGGGCGAGGGAGAGGACCGGGTGCACCTCCTCCTGGTTCTCGATGAGCCAGACCATCTGCTGGGCGGCGTCACCGAGGTCCTCGGCCGCCTTGGCCAGGTGGAGCAGCCCCCGCAGGGGAGAGGGGTCGACGGACCCGGCCGCCGAGCGCAGCACCCAGGTCTCCAGCCGCTCCTTCATCTCGTCGAGACGGTCCTCGAGGTGGGTCACCTCGGCGGCCAGGCCGATGTCTCGGAGCACCAGGGCGGAGTAGGCCAGGCCCACGGCCGTGGTGGAGATGTTCTTCATCTCCACCAGCACGTCGATGGCCCGGTCGAGATCGGTCGTGGTGACCTCCTCGGGGAGCTGGGGCGGCTCCCACTCGGGTGCCCCCGCCAGCTGGCGGAGGCGGGTGATGCCCGCCGGCGACCCGTGGAGGAAGAGGACGTCGTCGGGCAGGAGCACCTCGTCGCCGCCCACGTCGGTGATCCACTCGCGCCCACGGTGGATGGCGACGACCCTCATCCCCACCGCCACCGGGAGCTCGAAGTCGGCCAGCACCCGGTGGGCGAAGTGGGAGCCCTCCCGCAGGGGGACCCGGTGGCTCACCTCCTCGGCGGACGACAGGTCGGCCACCAGGTCGGCGGGGATGCCCACCCGGTGCGAGACGATGCGGGCGATGTCGACGGCCGCGTTGCCGATGTCCTCGATGGCGGCGACGACCTGCAACACCGACGACATGGCGTCGGCGTCCCGGGGGGACCGGGCCGCCATCACGCACACCGCCGACATGTCGTGGACCAGATCGGTGAGGCGGTCCTCCAGCTCCTCGACCTCGTCCGCCATGCGGGGGTCGTCGAAGTACACGGCCGCGTAGGCCAGGTCGACCATCAGCTCGGAGGTGTCCTTGGCCTCCGAGATCATCGTCCGCAGGTTCCGGGGTCTGTCGTCCACGGTCAACCCCAGGTTACGCCTGGGCGATGCCGAGGGTGACGATGGCGAGGATGAGGGCGAAGGCCCCGATCAGGTCGAGGGACGACGTGACCATGGGGATCCCGTAGGTGTCGGGGTCCAGCCCCAGGCGGACCGTGCCCAGGGTGCCGTAGTACGCGATCAGCACGGCCACCCCTACGGCCAGCACCCCGCCCACCACCGCTGCCGCGACCAGCTCGGAGGCTCCGGGGCTGGCCACCCCGATCAGCCCGGCGGCGACGTGGGCGACCAGGGCGTTGACGGCGAAGACGGGAGCGGCCAGGAGGACGACGAAGGCGATGTCGGCGCGTGCCTCCCGCCCCGGGACCGGCGACGCCTCGACGACGCCGAGGTGCACCTTGCTCGACAGCCGGTTCGACAGGATGCCGCCCAGGGCGCCGGCCGTGCTCAGGTGGCCGGGCAGGAGGACCAGGAGCGCCGGGAGCTCCACGAAGGCGTCCAGGCGCCTCTCCACGGCGATGCCGGCGATGATGCTGACCAGGCCGGCCACGCAGAGGATGGGCAACGACTCCTGGACGATGCGCACCAGGTCACCGAGCCGGGACCGCCAGGCGCCCACCAGGGCGACGAGGGAGACCGCCACCAGGGCCAGGCCCAGGGCGTCGGTGAACCCGCCCAGACCGACCAGGAGGCTGGCCACCCACAGCGAGGGGAGCCCCACGAGGTCGCCGACCGAGCTCACCACCGGGGCGATGACGTTGTCGAGGTCCCACCCGAAGCGCACCGATCCCCCGGCCAGGGCCAGGGTCACGCCCAGCACGATCACCGACGACAGCGCCGCCCCCACCACCGAGATCACCACCAGGTCGAGGACCGAGATGGTGGCGCTGAGCCCGAGGGCCACGCCCACCGCCTTGGCCAGGACGGCCAGGACGACCGACACCACCAGGGTGAGCACCGCTGACGCCAGCACGTTCTGGCCCACCACGGTGTCGACGCGGCGCGTGAGGCCGAAGGTGCCGGCGTGGATGGCCGTGCTCAGCCGGCTGCCCAGGCCGCCGAAGATGTTGCCCCGTAGGCCGATGGAGGCAGGGACGAGCACCAGCAGGCCGGGCAGCCGCTCCAGGGTGCCGGTGATGCTGCCCAGGACTGCTCCCGCCGCCAGCGTGGTGAGGATGCTGAGGGCCAGCGCGACCAGGCTCTGCCGGGCGCCGGAGACGTCCGGGCCCAGCAGGGTGCGCAGTCGCAGCAGCGGGCGGGGGTGTCGTCGGAACATGGGTGCGGGGCCGGGATCGCCGTCGCGACGACGACACGGCCGACCGCAGTCTGCCCCACGACCGCCGCCGGGGTCGCCCTCTGCTCCGTGGCCGGTGGCCGGTGGCTGGTGGCCGGTGGCGGGGGGCGGGGTGCTAGGATCGCCCACCGTCAGTGGGTACGTGCGTCATGCCGACCCTAGGGAAAGCAAGGGGGATCGGTTGTGGCAACCGGGACCGTGAAGTGGTTCAACGCCGAGAAGGGTTACGGGTTCATCTCCCGTGACGGGGGTTCGGACCTGTTCGTGCACTACAGCGCCATCCAGGGGTCGGGTTACCGGCTCCTCCAGGAGGGCCAGGCGGTCGAGTTCGACGTGGTGCAGGGCAGCAAGGGGGACCAGGCCCAGAACGTCAAGGTGGTCTGAGGCCCCAGGCCCCCCACTCGGGGGCCCAGGCTGACCGAGGGGGTGGCGGCTTCGCTAGGGTGCGGTCATGCCGTTGCCCCCCAACCTCTCCCCCGATCAACGTGAGGCGGCGCTGGCCAAGGCCGCCGCCGCCCGTCGGCTCCGAGCCGACCTGAAGGAGAAGCTCAAGATGGGCTCGCTGTCGCTGGGCGAGCTCTTCGACCTGGCCGACGCCGACGAGACCGCTGGCAAGATGAAGGTCCTGGTGGCGCTGGAGTCGCTTCCCGGCCTGGGCAAGGTGAAGGCCCGCCGTCTCATGGACGAGATCGGCATCAGCGAGACCCGCCGGCTCCGAGGGCTCGGGAACCAGCAGCGCCAGACCCTGCGCAAGCAGTTCCCCAGGTAGGTCCGCCACCCCTTGATCGTCGTCGTCTGCGGACCGGGCGGCGCCGGCAAGGGCACCGTCGTCGAGCGTCTGGTCGCCGCCGACCCGCGGCTGTGGCTGAGCCGGTCGTGGACGACCCGGCCCCGCCGGCCCGGGGAGCCCGCCGAAGCCTACGTCTACGTCGACCGGGAGCGCTTCCATGCCCGGGTGGCCGCCGGCGGCTTCCTCGAGTGGGCCGAGTTCCTCGGCCACCTCTACGGCACGCCCGTCCCCGATGCGCCGCCGGGCCACGACGTGGTCCTCGAGATCGATGTCCAGGGCGCCCGCCAGGTCCGCGACATCGACCCCATGGCGCTGGTGGTGTTCGTCGCCCCCCCGTCGCGCCGGGAGCAGGAGCGGCGCCTCCGCTGCCGCGGCGACCCCGACCCGGTGGTGGCCACCCGCCTGGCCAAGGCGGACGAGGAGACCGGCGCCGCGATCGAGCTGGGCGCCACCGTCGTGGTCAACGACGACCTGGACCAGGCGGTGGCCTCGGTGGCGGGGTTGATCGCCGCCGCCCGGTCGGCCCGGTTCCAGCGGCCCTGAGTCGAGCCCGGTCCTGCTACGGTGTAGCCATGCCCTGGCCCCAGGACACCATGATGAGGCCGCCCATCGAGGAGCTGCTGGGGAGGGCCGACTCCAAGTTCACCCTGGTCGCCCTGGCCGCCCGCCGGGCCCGGCAGGTCAACGCCTACTTCAACCAGCTCGGGGAGGGGTTGGGGGCCACGGTGCCACCCCAGGTGGCCTCGACGGCGCGCAAGTCGCTGTCGATCGCGTTCGAGGAGATCGCCGCCGACAAGATCACGTACACCCGGCACGGCGAGGGCGGGGCCATCGGCGCCAGTGCCGACGAGACCGGCCCCGGCGAGCCCGGGGACGAGCACGGAGCCTGACCGGGCCCGTGCTGGGCGGACGCCGTGTCGTCCTCGGCGTCGCCGGAGGTATCGGGGCCTACAAGGCCATCGAGGTATGCCGGCGCCTGGTTGACGCCGGCGCCCACGTCAGCCCGGTGCTGACGGCTGATGCCACCCGTTTCGTGACCGCCACCACCTTCTCGGCGCTGGCCTCCGAGCCGGCCCGCACCTCTCTCTGGGACAGCCCCGAGCCCAGCCCCCACACCACCTTGGGGGGGGAGGCCGACCTGGTGGTCGTCGCCCCGGCCACGGCCCGGCTGCTGGCCGCCTACCGCCTGGGCCTGGCCGACGACCTGCTCGTCGCCCTGCTGCTGGCCACGCGCGCCCCCGTGATCTGCTGCCCCGCCATGCACGCCGAGATGTGGGAGCACGCCGCGGTGCAGGAGAACGTGGCCGTGCTGCGGCGGCGGGGGGTGGAGGTCGTCGGCCCCGTCGTGGGGCGCCTGGCGGGTGGCGACGTGGGAGCGGGCCGGCTGGCCGAGCCGGCCGACATCGTCACCGCCGCCGCCGCCGTCCTGGCCGGGGCGGGCCGGCCCGGGGGGCGCGCCGGCGCTGACCTGGCGGGGCTGACGGTGCTGGTCACCGCCGGGGGGACCCGGGAGCCCCTCGACCCGGTCCGCTACCTGGGCAACCGCTCCTCGGGCAGGCAGGGCCACGCCCTGGCCGAGGAGGCCGCCGGGCGGGGGGCGGCGGTCACCCTGGTGACGACGGCGACGCCGCCGCCGGCGGCGACGGGGGGGGTCGAGGTGGTGCCGGTCGAGACGGCGGCGGAGATGGAGCGGGCGGTGCTCGACCGGGGCCCCGCCGCCGATGTGGTGGTGATGGCCGCGGCGGTCGCCGACTTTCGCCCCAAGGTCGTGGCCGGGCACAAGCTCAGGCGGGCCGACGGCGTGCCGGAGCTGGTGCTCGAGCCCACCCCCGACATCCTCGCCGCCCTGGTCGCCAGCAAGCGGGGGGGCCAGACCCTGGTCGGCTTCGCCGCCGAGACGGGCGACGCCCGGGCGGGCGGCCTCGACAAGCTGGCCCGCAAGGGCCTGGACCTGGTGGTCGCCAACGACGTGTCGGCCCCGGGGGCGGGGTTCGGGCACGACACCAACGCCGTCGTGGTGCTCAGCGCCTCGGGAGAGAGCCGCGAGGTGCCCCTCAGCGACAAGCGGGCGGTCGCTCGCGCCATCCTCGATGCCGTCACAGAGAACAGGAGCCGTACTTGAGCCGCTGGACCTTCACCTCCGAGTCGGTCACCGAGGGCCATCCCGACAAGATGGCCGACCAGATCTCCGACGCCATCCTCGACGCCATCCTCGAGGTGGACCGCCTCGGCCGGGTGGCGTGCGAGACGCTGCTCACCACCGGCCTGGCGGTGGTGGCGGGGGAGATCACGACCGAGGCCTACGTCGACATCCCCAAGATCGTCCGGGAGACGATCTGCTCGATCGGCTACGACCGGGAGTCGTTCGGCTTCGACGGCAACACCTGTGGCGTGATGGTCTCGATCGACGAGCAGTCACCCGACATCGCCCGGGGGGTGGAGACCGCCTACGAGCGGCGGCTGGGCCGGTCAGACGACGACGAGCTGAACGCCCAGGGGGCGGGCGACCAGGGGATGATGTTCGGCTACGCGTGCGACGAGACCGAGGACCTCATGCCCCTGCCCATCTGGCTGGCCCACCGCCTGGCTCACCGCCTGTCGGAGGTCCGGCGGGCGGGGATCCTGCCCTACCTGCGCCCCGACGGGAAGGTCCAGGTCACCTTCGACTACCGCGACGGCCGGCCCGAGCGGCTGCGGACGGTCCTGGTCTCCACCCAGCACCAGCCTGGGCTCGACGCCGAGACCCTGATCAAGCCCGACCTCAAGGAGCACGTCATCCACCCCCTCCTCCCCGCCGGGCTTGGCCACGGCGACGACGGCCTCACGGTGCTGGTCAACCCCACCGGGAGCTTCGAGCTGGGCGGGCCCCACGCCGACACCGGCCTCACCGGACGCAAGATCATCGTCGACACCTACGGGGGCATGGCCCGCCACGGCGGCGGGGCGTTCTCGGGCAAGGACCCCACCAAGGTCGACCGCTCCGCGTCCTACGCGGCCCGGTGGGTGGCCAAGCACGTGGTGGCGGCGGGAGCCGCCACCCGCTGCGAGGTGCAGATCGCCTACGCCATAGGCATGGCCAGGCCGGTCTCGGTGCTGGTGGAGACCTTCGGCACCGAGCGGGTCGACCCCGAGCGGATCACCGGGGCGGTGGGCGACATCTTCGACCTCCGGCCGGCGGCGATCATCCGGGACCTGGACCTGCGCCGCCCCATCTACCGGCGCACCGCCGCCTACGGCCACTTCGGGCGGTCGGAGAAGGAGTTCACCTGGGAGGCGACCCCCCGGGTGGACGACCTCCGCTCCGCCACGGGCCTCTGACCCCAGGCCGCTACGGGGGGCACGGGGCGGTCCCGGTGCCCTCAGGTGGGACCGGAGCCGTCGCCCTCCGCCCACCGCACCACCAGACGGCCGATCCGGTCCCCCATCTCCAGGCCCACGGTGTTGTCGCTCCGGAAGTGGATGCCCCCGTAGAGGCGGGAGACCGCCGACTCCTCGGCCTGGTCCCGGAACAGCCCGGCGTCGTCGGGGAAGAGGTAGGCGAGCACCTCGGCCGCCGCTCCCGAGTACACGGCGTGGCCCGACACGTAGGAGGGGAACAGGGGGGTCTCGAGCAGGGGCGTCCAGTCCGGGTCCAGCCCCAGGTCCCCGATGGCGTTCTCCGGGCGGGGCGTCCAGTAGGCGTACTTGGTGTCCCACGCGGCCACGCCGGCGTCGTCCTGGGCCACGTTGAGCAGGGCCAGCACCCGGGCGGCCCGGGGCGTGGAGAGCCCGGCGTCGGCGACGTAGGCGAGGGCGACCTCGTTCCAGGTGCCGGGCGGGAGCGACGTGCCCTGGCCGCCCTCCCAGAACCTGGCGATGCGCTCCTGGTCGGGGGTGAGGCTCTCCTTGGCCGCCATGACCTCTCGGGCCTCGGCCCGGTACTCGGGGGAGCCGAACGCCGGCGGCGGCGGGGCCCGGAACTGGTCGCCGGCGGACATGACCCAGGGGTCCCAGGTGCCGGCCAGGGGCTGGACCGGGGGCGACACCGATCCCGGCGGGGGCGCCCAGAACCGGGGCTGCAGTGGCGGCCGCGCCCCGTCCCACTGGCGGCCGGCCCCAGCCGTCTCGGCCTTGGCGATGACCGCATCGGCCACCTGCCGCCCCAGCGCCAGCCCCGCCTCCACGTCGGATCGGTAGTTGGCCCCCGCCCACAGCCGGGACTCGGCCGCCTCCTCCGCCATCTCGTCCAGGCCCAGCGCCGGCCGCTCGGGGAACAGGTAGGCCAGCACCCGGGAGGCGGCCCCGGCGATGGCGGCGTGCTCGGAGGGGTAGGACGGGTCGGGCCCGGGATCGGAGAGGGCTCCCCCCTCGGCAGGGGGCTGCCGGTCGTAGGCGTACTTCCAGCGCCAGGTGGTCACCACCGCGTCGTAGACGGCCACGGTCACCAGGGCATAGCCCCGGGAGGCCAGGGGCGGGTCCTTCGCCCGGGCCGCCACCAACTCGAGGTTGGTCCGCATCCAGGGGTCCATCAGCGGTCGCTGCCCCCACCTGGCCACCAGCTCCTCGGTCTCGGCGGTGCGCTCTGCGGCCAGCGTCTCCAGCTCGGCCACCTCGGCCTCGGCTTCCCCCGACCCCGGCTCGGGGGGAGGCGGGACCTCGACCTGATCGGGGGAGGAGAGCACCCAGGTCCGCCACGACCCGGCGTCGGGCTCGGCCGACACCTCCGCCGGGGCGTCGGAGGCGCCCCCGCAGCCGGCGGCCACCAGCGCCGCCACGAGGAGCGCCGCCCCCGCCCGCCGGCGCGTGGAGGGACTCACGGCGCCAGGGTGGCGGCGGCGTAGGCCACCCGCACCGGCTCGCACCAGATCACGACGGAGCGGATCCGCTGTGCCCCCAGGTCGGTCGGCACCAGGTAGTTCTGGTTGCCGATGGTCGAGGTGAGCTCGGCTACCTGCACGTGGGGGGCCTGCACCACCTCGGCGCTGGTCGTGGGCGCCGGCGCCTCGCTCAGCCACACGAACAGATCGGTGTTGTTGGTCACCCGGAAGCCCTCCAGGCGCAGGGCGAGCCGGCCGTCGGGCAGGCGGTGCAGGCGGGCGGTGCCCTCGCCCTCGTTCTCGATGTCGTAGAAGTCCCCCTGGGCGAGGACAGGGGCCTCGGTCATGCCCGGCAGGGGCGCCTCGTCGACGGGCGTGTCGACCTGCTGCTCGACGGTGGCCTCCCACGCCCCGGCGGCCTGGATGTCGAGGCGGACCTGGCCCGCCTCGACGGAGTACCCCTCGCCCGCGCCCGGGCACGAGCTCTCCTCCACCAGGGCACCCCCCCGGCTCGGCGCCGGCACCGCCGCCACGGCCAGGGTGCCCGACTCGCAGCGCCAGCGCACCCGCCACTGGATCGAGCCCGGGTCGATGCTGAACGCCTCGGTGAGCCCGCTGCCGGCACCAGAGAGGGTGGTCACCACCTCCCAGCGGGGCGTGGCGTGCTGGGGGGGGACGGAGCTGGCCGTCTGCACCGTGGAGAAGGGGGAGCCGGTGGCCCCCGCCTGCCCCCCGCCACCCCCGCCGCCGCAGGCGACGGCCACCACGGCCACGGCGAGCAGCACGCCCACCGCCGACCTCGGGGTCGCCCCTGTGGTCTGAGGCCCGACGTCACGCGACGTTGACAACACCGTGACGCTACAGCAGCGGGGCCCGGGAGGTCCAGCGCCGCCGCCTAGCGTGGGCCCGTGGCCGCGACGGTGGTGGTGCGGGTCCTGCCCGACGTCCCCGCCGTCGACAGGACCTTCGACTACCTCGTCCCCGAGCACCTGGCCACCGAGGTCGAGGTGGGGACCATGGTGCGGGTGGAGCTGGCAGGGCGCCGGGTGGGGGGCTGGGTGGTCGCCGCCGGCGTGGAGCCACCCCCCGGGGTGGCGCTCCGGCAGGTGGCCAAGGTCACCGGGCTCGGACCGTCCCCCGAGATCATGGAGCTGGCCCGGTGGGCGGCGTGGCGCTGGGCCGGGCGGCCGGCCCACTTCCTGCGCACCGCCTCCCCGCCCCGAGCGGTGGCCGGCCTGCCCGAGGTGGAACGGCCGGGCGGGGGGCCCACGCCGTCCCCCCGCGGCCACGAGATGGCACGCGGCGCCCTGGCTCGGGGGGAGCGGGTGGTGGTGCGGCTCCCCCCCGACGGCGACGTCTGGCCGGTGGTGCTGGGCGCCGCCGCTTGGGGGCCGACCCTGGTCGTGGCGCCGTCCCACGCCGAGGCGGGTCGGCTGGGGGGGCAGGCCCGGCGGGCCGGCCTGGCCACGGCGGTGGCGCCGGTCGAGTGGCCCCGAGC
>JBOGHU010000107.1:0-27687 GCA_050742255.1 Acidimicrobiales bacterium | reverse complement strand
GCCGAGGCCAGGGCCGGCTGGCGGGCCGCGGCCGAGGCCACCGTCGAGCACTACCGGGCGGTCATCGAGCCGGTTGCCGCCGGCCGGTGCTGACCGCCCGCCTGCGCCGGTTGGGCCTCCGCCCCGGCGACCGGCTCCTCGACCTGGGGTGCGGCGGGGGCCGCCACGCCGTGGCCGGCGCCCGAGAGGGTGGGCGGGTGGTCGCCATGGACCGGGACCCGGCGTCCCTGGCCGCCACCCGCCGGGGGGTGGGGGCGGTGGGGCCGGGCGGGGTCTCGGTGGTACGCGGTGACGCCCTCCACCTGCCCTTCGCCGACGGCGCCTTCGACCGGATCGTGGCCGCCGAGGTGCTCGAGCACCTGCCCGACGACGCCGCCGCCGCCGCCGAGCTGGCCCGGGTGCTGCGACCGGGGGGACCCTGGCGGTGACCGTGCCCTCCTGGCTGCCCGAGCGGGTGTGCTGGGCGCTCTCCGACGCCTACCACGCCCCCGCCGTGCCCGGCGGGCACGTGCGCATCTACACCGAGGTGGGGCTGCGGCGGTGCCTGCGGGGGGCCGGGCTCCGGCCCGGCGCCGCCCACCGGGCCCACGCCCTCCACAGCCCGTACTGGTGGCTGCGCTGCGCCGTGGGCCCCGCCGACGCCGGCCACCCCCTGGTCCGGGCCTACCATCGCTTCCTGGTCTGGGACCTCCTGGCCCGGCCCCTGCCCACCCGGGTCGCCGACGCCGTGCTGCGACCGGTGCTGGGCAAGAGCCTGGTGGTCTACGCCCGCAAGCCGCATCCCGAGGCGGTCCCCACGCCATGAGGTCGGCACCGGCGGTCACCGACGTGCTCACCGAGGCCGAGGTCGCCGCCACCGTCGAGGCCATCGTCGCCACCCAGCTCCCCTCGGGCCTGGTCCCCCTGTACCCGGACGGTCCGGCCGACCCGTGGAACCACGTGGAGTCGGCCATGGCCCTCACCATCGGTGGCCGGTGGGCCGAGGCGGCGCGGGCCTACCGGTGGCTGGCCGACCACCAACGCCCCGACGGGGCGTGGTGCCGCTCCTACCGGGACGGCCGGGTGGACGACGCCGGGCTCGACGCCAACTTCTCCGCCTACGTCGCCACCGGGACCTGGCACCACTTCCTGGTCACCTCCGACGTGGGGTTCCTGGAGGCGATGTGGCCGGTGGTGGACGCGGCGGTGGGCTTCGTGCTCGACCTGCAGACCCCTCGGGGCGAGGTCCGCTGGGCCCGTGGGGCCGACGGATCGCCGTGGCCCCACGCCCTCCTCGCCGGGTCGTCCTCGGTCTGCCACAGCCTGAGGGCCGCCCTCGCCGTGGCCACCCGGCTGGGGCGGTCCCGCCCCGGGTGGGAGCTGGCGGCGGCCGCCCTGGCCCGGGCGGTCACCTGGGTGCCCGGAGCCTTCGCCCCCCGGGACCGGTGGGCGATGGATTGGTACTACCCGGTCCTGGCCGGGGTGGTCACCGGCACCGCCGGCCGGGCCCGCCTGGCGGGGGGACGGGACCGCTTCGTCATCGAGGGCCGGGGCACCCGCTGCGTGTCGGACCGGCCGTGGGTGACCGCGGCCGAGACCTGCGAGTGCGCCCTGGCCCACCTGGCCGCCGGCGAGGAGGGGCGGGCCCGGGACCTGTTCGGCTGGGCCCAGGGCCTGCGAGCCCCCGACGGCGCCTACCACACCGGCGTGGTCCTGCCCGAGGGGGTCCTCTTCCCCGCCGGGAGCGAACGACCTACAGCGCCGCCGCGGTGGTGCTGGCCGCCGACGCCCTCTCCGGTGCCACCCCCGCCGGGCTCTTCGCCGACCCCGCCTTCCTCCCCCGCCCACCTCGCCTGGGCTCACCGCCGCGGTCCACCCGGCTCCGGCCGGTCCCGGCCCGGCGAGGTCGGAGGTGACCGGCTTCCCGACAGGGGAGCGCCGGGCGGGGTGTCAGCTCGGGGGGGCCGGTCGGCGGATGACCTGCAACGAGCCGGTCGCGTCCCTCTCCTCGAAGCCGTCCTCGAGGGCCTGCCGGTAGACCTCGTAGGGCGGCCGGCCCCCCTCGGAGGGGTCGGGGAAGACGTCGTGGATGGCCAGCAGGCCCCCCGGTGCCACCCGCGGCGCCCAGGCGTCGTAGTCGGCATGGGCCGGGGCGGGACCGTGGCCGCCGTCGATGAGCACCAGCGCGCAGGGGGTCGACCAGTGCGCAGCCACGGTGACCGAGTCCCCACCACCGCCACCACCGTCCCTTCCAGCCCCGCCGACCAGATGGCGTGGCGGAACGTGGGCAGGGTGTCCAGGCCGGCGGTGACCGGGTCGAGGAGGGACGGGTCGTGGTGGGGCCAGCCGGGCTGGTTCTCCTCCGAGCCCCGGTGGTGGTCGACGGCGAAGACCACGGACTCGTGGCGGCGGGCGGCGGCGCCCAGGTAGATGGTCGACCTCCCGCAGTAGCTCCCGATCTCGACGAGCGGCGCGCCCGGCAGCGACCTGCCGGCGTCCAGCCCCGCCCGGTACAGGGCCAGGCCCTCCTCGGGGGGCATGAACCCCGGCGTCGCCTCCGCCGCCTCCCGCAGCGCCGGCTCCATCCCCCCTCGGCGTCGCCCTCGGCCCGGCGCGGCTCGCCGGGGGGGACGGCGCGGCTCACGCCTGGGCGGCGGCGACCCGGGCGATCTCGTCCCAGTCGACGTCCCGGAAGTTGTGCATGGGGCACCACTTGGGGCCGCACATGGTGCAGAACTCGGCCGACTTGTAGTAGTCGTGCGGCAGCGTCTCGTCGTGGTAGGCCCGGGCCGTCTCGGGATCGAGGGCCAGCTCGAACTGGCGGTTCCAGTCGAAGGCGTAGCGGGCCCGGCTGAGCTCGTCGTCCCAGTCCCGGGCCCCAGGGCGGCGGCGGGCCACGTCGGCGGCGTGGGCGGCGATCTTGTAGGCGACCAGCCCCTGGCGCACGTCGGCGGCGGTGGGCAGCCCCAGGTGCTCCTTGGGGGTGACGTAGCAGAGCATGGAGGCGCCGTGCCAGCCGATCATGGCCGCGCCGATGGCCGAGGAGATGTGGTCGTGGCCGGGTGCCACGTCGATGACGAGCGGGCCGAGGGTGTAGAAGGGCGCCTGGTGGCACCAGGCCTGCTGCTTGGCCACGTTCTCCTCGATCTGGTCCATGGGCACGTGCCCGGGCCCCTCCACCATCACCTGGACGTCGTGGCCCCAGGCCCGCTCGGTGAGCTCGCCCAGGGTCCGTAGCTCGGCGAACTGGGCGGCGTCCGACGCGTCGGCCAGACAGCCCGGGCGCAGGGAGTCCCCGAGCGACACGGTCACGTCGTGGCGGGCCAGGACCTCGCACACCTCGTCGAAGTGGGTGTAGAGGGGGTTCTCGGCCCGGTTGGACACCATCCAGCGGGCGAGGATCCCCCCGCCCCGGCTGACGATGCCGGTGATCCGGTGCTGGCAGAGGGGGAGGTGCTCGAGGCGGATGCCGGCGTGGACGGTCATGTAGTCGACGCCCTGGGCCGCCTGGTGCTCGATCTCGGCCAGCAGGTGGTCGATGGTGAGCTCCTCGATCGACGGCGCCCGGGTGATGGCCTGGTAGACGGGGACCGTGCCGATGGGCACGGTGGCGGCGTCGACGATGGCCTGCCGGGTCCGGTCGACGTCGCGGCCGGTGGAGAGGTCCATCACCGTGTCGGCGCCGTGACGCTCGGCGACCGCAAGCTTCTCCACCTCGCCGGCCACCCCCGACACCCCCGGGGAGGACCCGATGTTGGCGTTGACCTTCACCGTGGCCACCGTCCCGATGCCCATCGGGTCGAGCCGGCCACCCAGGTGGTGGACGTTGGCGGGGATGACCAGGCGGCCCCGTGCCACCTCGGACCGGACGACCTCCGGATCGAGGCCCTCCCGCTCCGCCACCCGGGTCATGGCCGGGGTGACCTGGCCCTCACGGGCGGCGGTGCGCTGGGTACCGGCCACCCCGTCGGTGCTTGCCATGGTTCTCCCTCTCCCTTCGCCGGCATGACCCGGAGCAGGTTCTGGCGGTCGGCGTCCCTTCGCCCTCTCAGCCCAGTCGGGCTCCCGCGTCGGTGGGAGCCACGCTAGCGCGCCCCGGCCCCTCCTCGGCGACGATCCGGAACAGCAGCGAGTCGAGGAGCAGGTACTTGGCCACCCACAGCGCCCCGAAGGCGGTGAGGTTGGCCGCGCTCACCAGCACCGTGGAGTCCCACCAGCGGTCGGCCAACCAGACCAGCAGGGTGGACACGGCCAGGCCCAGGAGGGCCAGGACCCAGAAGGGCACGACCTCCCGCCACAGGTGGTTGGGGCCCCGCTTCCCCCACACCCAGTAGCGGTTCAGGGTGTAGGAGGGGACGCAGCCGGCCGACACGGCGGCCAGGTTGGCCACGACCGCGGGCCACCCCAGCGCCCCGTTGGTGGTGATCAGCACCACCTGGGTGACCACCACCGCCACCGCCGAGACGATCGAGTACCGCACCGGCTTGCAGTCGAGCCGCTCCCGGGCGGCGGCGACCAGGTCAGCCAGGGGCACCCGGGGATCGTACCGGTGGAGACGGCCGGGCGCCGACCCGGGAGCCCCGTCGTTCGTGTGCGCTGCGCCGGCCATGGGCCAGGCCCTGGCGATCACCGCCCCCGCGCCCGACGCGGCCGTGTCAAGGCCGCCTCGACGCCGCCCGCCGACGCCGCCGGCACGCGATGATCGCCGGGTGCCCCGCCCCCGTGTCAGCCTGGCCCTAGTCGCCGCCACCGTGGTCCTGAGCACCTGCGGTGGAGGTGACCAGGCGCCCACCACGCCCCAGCCGTCCTCAGGCGTCCCCGCCCCCACCACCGGCGCCACGGCTCCCCCGGCCACCGCCACCCCCGGGTCGCTCCAGTCGGTGCGGGTCCGCCTCACCCAGGTGGCCGATCTCGACGCCCCGGTGGCCCTGGCCACCCGGCCTGGCCACGACCCCCTCTACGTGGCCGAGCGGGCCGGTCGCGTCCGGGTCATCGCCGACGGGCAGGTGGCACCCCGGCCCCTGCTGGACATCTCCGACCAGACCACGACCGACGGCGAGCGGGGCCTGCTGGGGCTGGCCTTCTCGCCCGACGGCGGGCGGCTCTACGTGAGCTACACCGACAACGTGGGCGACAGCCGCCTCGACGAGTACGCCCTGGGCCCGGCCGCCGCCGACATCGACCTCGCCTCCCGGCGCACCGTGGTGGGCGTGGACCAGCCCTTCTCGAACCACAACGGCGGCCACGTCGCCTTCGGTCCCGACGGGCTCCTCTACTACGGCCTCGGCGACGGTGGCTCGGCCGGCGACCCCGGGGGCAACGGCCAGGACCCCTCCACCCTGCTCGGGTCGATCCTGCGGATCGATCCCCGCTCCCGGGGGGGCGACCCCTACGCCATCCCCGCCGACAACCCCTTCGCAGGGGGTGGCGGACGGGGCGAGGTCTTCGTCTACGGGCTCCGCAACCCCTGGCGCTTCTCCTTCGACCGGGCCACGGGCGACCTGTGGATCGGCGACGTGGGCCAGAACGAGGTGGAGGAGGTCGACCTGCTGCGGGCCGGCGCCATCGCCGGCGCCAACCTGGGCTGGAACCTCCTGGAGGGCTCCCGGCCGTTCGCGGGCTCGCCGCCCCCTGACGCGGTCGGCCCCGTCTTCGAGTACCCCAACCGCAGCGGCGGCTCGGTGATCGGAGGCTTCGTCTACCGGGGTGGGCGGATCCCCGGGCTCCAGGGCGCCTACGTCTTCGGCGACCTGGCGGACGCCACCGTCGAGGCCCTGGTGGTGGAGGGCGCTCGGGTCACCGCCCAGCGCTCCCTGGGGGTGGGAGTGGACCCCGGCACCCTGGTCTCCTTCGGCCAGGACGTCGCCGGAGAGCTCTACGTGCTCTCCCTGGCCGGCCCGCTCCTCCGCCTCGATCCCACCTGAGGGGCCCACCTGAGGGGCCCGCCTGAAGGGCTACGTGGCCTCGGCGTGGCGGGTGGTGGCCTGGTCTGGGGACCCGCCCCGCCACGCCCACAGCCCGGTCATCTCGGCCATCTGCACCGCCGTCAGGGTCTCCCGCTGGACCAGGGCATCGGCGATCATGCGCAGATGCTCGGCGTTGTCACGCAGGATGGCACGGGCCGACTGCTCGGCCCGCCGCACGAACTCCCGGACCTCCTGGCCCCCGGCGCTGCCCTCGAAGCGGTGGCTGACGGCGTCCTCCTTGCCCCCGGCCAGCTCGAAGCGGCCGGTCATGGCCCAGCGCTCCACCATGCGACGGGTCAGGGCGGCGGCGTGAGCCAGGTCGTCCTCGGCCCGGCTGCTGGGCTCGCCGAACGCGTTCAGCTCGGCTGCCCGGCCGCCGAGCAGCACGATGAGCTGGGCGATGAGCTCCCGTTTGGTGAGCACGGCCCGGTCGTCGTCGGAGGACCACGCCGAGCGGGCGAAGGAACCGGAGCGTCCGACGATCGAGATCCGGGCCGGCGGCTTCACGCCCCGCAGGAGAAGGGAGAGCAGCCCGTGGCCGGCCTCGTGGACCGCCACCAGCCGCCGCTCCTCCTCCATCATCAGCCGGGAGCTGCGGGTCCCGGCCAGCATGCGTGAGACCGCCTCCTCCGCGTCCTCGGGAGCCACCCGCGACCGGTGGCGGCGGGCGGCCAGGAGCGCCGCCTCGTTGATGATGTTGGCCAGCTCGGCGGCGTTCAGGCCGGCGGTGCTGGCGGACACCTCGGCCCAGTCGACACGAGAGGAGAAGGGCCGCCGGGAGGCGTACAACCGCAGGATCTGCTCCCGACCCTCCCGGTCGGGGCGGTCGATCTGGATCTGGCGGTCGAAGCGGCCGGGCCGCAGCAGGGCCGGGTCGATGAGCTCGGGGCGGTTGGTCGCCCCGAGGATGAGGACCCCTGACACCCCCTCGAAGCCGTCCAGCTCGACCAGGAGCTGGTTCAGGGTGTGGTCGAACTCCCGGTCACCCGACGCGGTGGCGTTCCGGTGCCGGCCGATGGCGTCGAGCTCGTCGATGAAGACGATGGAGGGGGTGGTGTGCTTGGCCTCCTCGAACAGCTCCCGCACCCGCGCCGCCCCCAGCCCCACGAACTTCTCGACGAAGCTGGCCGCGGAGACGAAGTAGAAGGGCACGCCGGTCTCCCCGGCCAGGGCCCGGGCCAGAAGCGTCTTGCCGCAGCCGGGCAGGCCGTGGAGCAGGATCCCGCGGGGCAGGTCGGCGCCCAGGGCCTGGTAGCGGCCCGGGTCCATGAGGTAGTCGGCCACCTCCCGCAGCTCGGCGACGGCGTTGTCGAGGCCGGCCACGTCGGCGAAGGTCACGCTGGGGTGGTCGGACGTGACCCTGGGCGGCGGACCCGAGCCTCGGGCGGGGACCGGGGACCGCCGGCCCTTCCGACGGGAGTCGGAGGGATGGGACCTGGCGCCGTAGACCTGGGCCACCGACCCACCCCGCTCCTCCGGGCGGCCAGGTGATCGGTCACGGTGGCGAAGGGGGTTGGTCAGCCGCAGGGCGAGGAGCGTGCCCCCCACGATCACGACCGCCGACAGGATGACCTCGGGGCGGCTGAGGATGTCGATGGATCCCATGCGCGTGACTCCCCCCGGGGGTGAAGAACGGTGACGCCGCTGAACGCCGGGCCAGCGTAACCAAGGTGGTGGGGGATGGCCAGAGGGCGAGGCCGCGCACCTGGCGCTGTGGGTGGACCGTGCGGCAAGCGGGGATGACCTGGGGATGACCGGAGAAGTTCTGGGGACGACCTGAGGATCTTCGAGATTGCCCTTGACCCGCCCTCGCCGGGGGTGCAGAGTCGTCCGTAGCTTGACCGTCCGAGCCGGCCGCACCGCTGGGACCGACTGGGAGGGGCCTTCGGGTCGCTCCGATGCCGGTCCCGGATGGCAGCCGATCGGGCAGTCAGGTCAGGGTCGGCATGCAGCCGGCCGGGGTGCCCTCCGGGGCGACTCGGCTCGGCGGTGCTGGTCCGAGGGCACTGGCCCCGAGAAGCACGGGAGGCTTCGGCCAACCGGCTACTCGGGGCCGGCCCGCGTCCGGCCTTCGGCACGTGAGGGCCGGTGACGGTCGCGGTCGTCGTCGACGCCGCCCGTACCGCGCTGGGGGCCCGCAACGGCCAGCTGTCGGGCTGGCACCCCGCCGACCTGGCCGCCACCGTGCTGGTGGCCCTGGCCGAGCGCAACCACCTCGATCCCGTCGAGGTCGAGGACGTCATCATGGGCTGCGCCACCCAGGTGGGGGACCAGGGCCTGAACCTGGGCCGCAGCGCGGTGCTGGCCGCGGGCTGGCCCGAGTCGGTGCCCGCCACCACCGTGGACCGCCGTTGCGGGTCGTCCCAGCAGGCCGTCCACATCGCCGCCCAGGGCGTGGTGGCGGGCGCCTACCAGGTCGCCGTCGCCGCCGGCGTGGAGGTCATGAGCACCACGCCCCCCGGCTCCTCGGTCCTACCCGGAACCACCACCTTCGGTCCCGGGGTCATCGACCGCTACGCCGGGCGCGGCGGCCTGGTCCCTCCCGGGGTGGCCGCCGAGCTCGTTGCCGAGGCCTTTGGGCTCGGGCGGGACGACCTGGACCGCCTGGCCGCTGCCAGCCAGCGCCGGGCATGGCGAGCGACCGAGGCCGGGTGGTTCCGGCACGAGGTCGTCCCGGTGGCGGCCCGGCGCTGGGACCGGGAGCGCGGCCGGGCCGTCGCCCTCGACACGGTCGCCAGGCGCGACGAGCCCATCCGTGCCGAGACCACGACGGAGACCCTGGCGGCGCTGAAGCCCTCGTTCACCCCGGGCGGGACCACCACCGCCGGGAACACGGCCCCTTCCGCCGACGGCGCCGCCGCGGTGCTGGTCATGAGCCAGCGACGGGCCGAGCAGCTCTCTCTCGCCCCGCGGGCCCGGTTCCGGGCCTTCGCGGTGGCGGGGGCGGATCCCCGCGCCATGCTCACCGCCACCATCCCCGCCACCGCCCTGGTGCTGGACCGGGCCCGGCTGGGGATCGATGACATCGACCGCGTCGAGGTCAACGAGGCGTCGGCGTCGGCCGTGCTGGCGTGGGCGCGCCAGCACGGTGCCGACCTGGACCGGGTCAACGTGTGTGGCGGGGCCATCGCCCTGGGCAACCCCCTCGGCTGCGCCGGCACCCGGCTGCTGACCACGCTCGTCAACGAGCTGGAGCGCAGCCGCGGCCGCTACGGCCTGCAGGTGACCGGCGGCGACGGTGTGGCCACCGCCACCGTCATCGAGAGGGTGGCATGAGCACCCCGGTCCGCCGCCCCCAAGTAGGCTGACGGGGAGGCCAGCTCCCATGGGAACAGTCGCCAACGTCCTGCTCGCCGCCGCGGTGGCCTACCTGATCCTCCGGGCCGGGTTCGCCGTCCTCCGTGGGCTCGCCCGCCCCCTGCCCGCCCCCCCGCCGCCGGGCGAGGTCCGCAAGGTCCGCCTCCGCTACCGCTGCGGGCAGTGCGGGATGGAGCTGCGCGTCGAGCGGGCCGACACCGAGATGCCCGACCCGCCCCGCCACTGCCTGGACGAGATGGAGCTGGTGACCTCCCCCGAGTAGGGCCCCACGGACCAGCGGGGCCAGCCGGCACCGGCCCATCTGGTCCGTCAGTGGTACTGGGTGGCGGTGATGAACCCGCCGGTGATGAGGGCCAGGCCCACGAGCAGGTACGTGTTGTCGGCGTCGCCGGGGAGCAGGTTGAGGTAGTTGAGGATGATCAGCCCGGCGCCGCCCAGCAGCAGGACGAACATGAGGACCGGGACCCACCGGGGGCTGACCTTGGCCTCCCGTGGGATCGGGGGGGTGTACCGCGCCGAGGCGGAGGCGGTGCGCTCTCGGGGCGGGGTGCCCCTGGGGGTGGTCCGCCCCCTCCCCACCTGACCACGCCTGACCCTGCGGTTGGCCACGGGCGGCCAGGATAGAGGCGATCGCCCCGCCCGTCCCGCCAGTAGCCTCCTCACGGTGGGGCCCAAGGTGCTGGTCATCGACAACTACGACTCGTTCGTCTACAACCTGGTTCAGTACCTGGGGGAGCTGGGGGCCACGCCCCTCGTCCACCGCCACGACGCCCTGGGGCTCGACCAGGTGGAGGAGCTGGCCCCCGACGCGGTGCTGGTCTCGCCCGGCCCGGGACGGCCTGAGAACGCCGGGTTGTCCAACCAGGTGATCCGCCACCTGGCTGGGCGGGTCCCCATCCTCGGCGTGTGCCTCGGCCACCAGTGCATCGGTCAGGTCTACGGCGGTGCCGTGGTCCGGGCCCGCCAGGTCATGCACGGCAAGACCTCACCGGTGCGCCACACCGGCACGGGGGTCTTCCGGGGCCTGCCCGACCCCCTGGTGGTGACCCGGTACCACTCGCTGGTCGTCGAGCGGGCCAGCCTGCCCGACGTGCTCGAGGTCACCGCCGAGACCGACGACGGGGTGGTCATGGGCCTGCGCCACCGTGTCCACGACGTCGAGGGGGTGCAGTTCCACCCCGAGTCGATCCTCAGCCACTCCGGCCACGAGCTGCTGGCGAACTTCCTGGCCCGTGCCGGCACCCGCGCCTGACCCCCCGGCCCTACGCCGTCGTCGAGGTCGTGCCCCCCGGGATCGAGGTGGAGGTGGTCGGCAGCACGGTGGTGGTGGTGGTCGTCGTGGTGGTGGTCGTGGTGGTGGGCGCACCCGTCGAGACCACGATGACCACCCGGGAGCCCTTGGGCATCTCGGTCCCCGCCGGGGGCTCGCTGCGGATGACCAGGCCGGCGGGCACGGTCTCGCTGGGCTCCTCCCGGGTGTCCACGCCGAAGCCGGCCTCACCCAGGGCGGCGGCGGCCTGGTTGGCCGACAGTCCCGTCACCGAGGGCACCCGCTGGCTGGGGGCGCCGCCCGATACAACCACGACCACCGAGTCGCCGACCCTCGCCTCCTCGCCGGGGTCGGGGTCCTGGTCGATGACCTGCCCCTCGGGGGCGGTGTCGCTCGGCTCCTGACGGACGTCGGCCACCAGCTGCCGCTCCTCGAGCCGTGCCCGGGCCTCCTGCTCGGAGAGGCCGATGAGGGCGGGGACCTCGACGGGCCTCGGCCCCGAGCTGACGGTGATCACGACCGTCGAGCCCTCCTCGACGCTGGCTCCCGCCTCGGGGTCCTGGGCGATGACCTGCCCCTCGGGGACGTCGTCGTTCTCCTGCGGATCGACCTGGACCTCCAACCCGGCAGCCTCGATCATCTGACGGGCCCGGGCCTCGGGGAGGTTCACCACCGCCGGCACCTCCACCACCGGGGTGGAGCCCAGCCCCAGGTTGCGGGCCAGGAGGAACAGCAGGCCGGCCAGGACGAGGAGCAGCACCACCAGCACCACGAGGAAGGCGCTGCTGCGCCGGGACCGGGGCGGGCCCGTAGGGTAGGCCTCGTCCAGCTGGTCTCGGTCGAGCGTCGTGGTCCCCTCCGCCGCCGGCACGGCCTGGGTGGCGCCGGCGTCGACCGCCCTCGCCGCCCGGGTGGCGCCGGCCGCCGTCGGTGACGTCAGCTCGGCGGCAGCGACCACGGGATGGCCGTCGCGGAAGCGGCGCAGGTCGGCCCGCAGCTCCTCGGCGCTGACGTAGCGGTCCACCGGGCCCTTGGCCATGGCCGTCAGCACCACCGCCTCCAGGGCGGTGGGGACGTCGGGGTTGTGGCTTCGTGGTGGCTCGGGGACCTCCTGGACGTGCTTGTAGGCCACCGAGACGGGGTTGTCGCCCACGAAGGGGGGCCGACCCGCGACCATCTCGTACAGCACCACGCCCAGGGAGTAGATGTCGCTCCGGGGGTCTATGGGGTCTCCCTTGGCCTGTTCGGGCGAGAAGTAGGTGGCGGTGCCCATGACCGTCCCGGTCTGGGTCAGGTTCTCCTGGGTCGACACCGCCCGGGCGATGCCGAAGTCGGTCACCTTGACATGGCCGTCGGGGGAGATGATGACGTTGCCCGGCTTCACGTCCCGGTGGATCACCCCGTTGCGGTGGGCGAACCCCAGCGCGGCGGCGATGTCGGTGGCGACCTCCGCCGCCCGGGCCGGGTGCAGGGGGCCGTCGGTGGCCAGGACCTGGGCCAGGCTGCGACCCTGGACGTACTCCATGACGATGAAGTAGGTGCCGCCCTCCTCCCCCCAGTCGTAGACCGAGACCACGTTGGGGTGGGCCAGGTTGGCGGCGGCTTGGGCCTCACGGCGGAAGCGCTGGACGAAGGACGGGTCGTTGGCCAGCTCGGGGGAGAGGACCTTCAGGGCCACCGGGCGGTCGAGGAGGGCGTCGCGGGCGAGGAACACCGTCGCCATGCCCCCGCGGGCGATCTTGCTCTGCAGCTCGTAGCGGCCCTTGAAGACCTGCGGGCCCGGTTTCGCCATGGAACCGACAGACTACCGAACCGCCCCCGACGGGAAGCTGCGCCAGGGAGGGGACCGGGGGGCGTCGAAGAGGACCTCGACCGGCTCGCCGCGGATGGCGGCGAACGCCGGCCCCGCCCACCGCTCGCCACCGGCCAGGGGGGACGGCAGGGCGCCCTCGGGGAACCACCCCACCTCCTCGCACTCCAGGGGGTGGCACGCCAGCTCGCCGCCGACCGCCCAGCACCCGAACACGAGGGAGTAGAGGGGGATCCGGGTGAAGCCCAGGCGCAGCCCGTCGAGCACGGCCAGGAGCCGCTCGGGCCGGCACACGATCCCCGTCTCCTCGACCACCTCCTTCACCGCCACCTCGGCGGGGGAGTACCCGACGTCGGCCCAGCCGGTGGGGTACAGCCACAGCCCCGAGTCCGCCCGCTTCACCAGCAGGATCTCGCCGGCGTCGTTGCCGACCACGGCGCCCACGGCCACCTTGGGGGTGACGTATCCGGCCACCCCCCGCCCCGGCCCGGGCAGCCACTCCTCGACGGGTGGGTCCGCAGCGGCATCGCCGGCGATGGCGGCGGCGATGTCGGCGGCGACCTTCATGACCTCCTCGAAGCGCTCCCGCTCGTAGAGGTTGTCGGTGAAGCTCAGCCCGGTGCGGGCGATCCCGGCCAGTGAGGAGCTCCAGCGCCGCAGGTCCCCCTCCGGTACGCGTCGCTGACGGTCCATGTCGTGGGTCGGCGCCCCGCTACCGGCGGACCCCGACGCTTCCCGGCGGGGGAGGTGGTCCGCCGGGTGGGCGCGCCTCGTCGGCGGAGGGCTGCTCGGGCTCGGGCGGGACCTGTCCGGTGGGGCCCGCCCGGCCCCATCCCCGCCCCCGCGTGGGGTTCTCGAGGGCGGCGAGGTGGCGGCGCACGGCCCGCACCTGTCTCGACATGACCCGAGGGTAGCGCCGGGCCCGGGGCAGCGCTCGCTCAGCTGGGCGTGCCCAGCCGGTGGAGCACGGCCCGCTCCAGCTCGCGCTGGTGGCCCCGGTCGGTGATCTTGGCGCCGTCGAGGGTGCGGACGTAGAACGTGTCCACCACCTCGCTGCCCAGGGTGGCGACCTTGGCCAGGCGGATGTCGAGGTCGAGGTCGGCCAGGGCCCGGGTGATGCGGTACAGGACCCCCACGGCGTCGGGTGCCCGGACCTCCACGACGGTGCAGGTGGCCGAGGCCAGGTTGTCGAGCCGGACCGAGGGGTCGGCGACCAGGAACCGGCCCGGGGAGAGGTGCCGGTAGCTGTGGGTGCGCTCGGCCAGGCGCGCCTCGAGGGCGATCCGACCGGCGAGGACCCGGCGCACCTGGGCGCAGACCTGGTCCCAGTCGAGGCCGGCCGGGCCTGGCTCCACGTGGAACCGCGAGGCGGCCATGCCGTCGTCGCTCGACGCCGCGTCGGCCGCCCGCACCCCGACGCCGGCCAGGGTCAGGGCGCCGGCCACCCGGCTGAACAACCCGGGGCGGTCGGGTGCCACGACCGTGAGGTGGCGACCCTCGCCCTCCACCACGGCCCTCCGCTCGGCCATGAGCGCCCGCACCGCCGGGCCGGGGAACCCGTCACCGGTCATGTCGCCGGCCTGCCCGCCCCGCAGCACGTGGGCCACCCGGGCCGACAGGGCCGCCACCAGCTCGGCCTTCCACGGCCCCCACGCCGAGGGCCCGGTGGCCAGCGAGTCGGCCTCGGTGAGGGCGGTCAGCAGCTCCAGGGTGCCCAGCGAGCCCACCGCCGAGGCGGTGGCGTCGATGACGTCGTCGTCGCTGATGTCACGGCGGGTGGCGACGTCGTGGAGGAGGAGGTGGTGGCGGACGAGGTCGACGAGGACCCCCACGTCGTCGGAGGGGAACCCCATGCGGGCGGCGAGGGTGGCCATGAGCTCCGTCCCGACCTCGGTGTGGTCACCGGGGTAGCCCTTGCCCAGGTCGTGGAGCCAGGCGCCCACCAGCAGCAGGTCGGGTCGGGCCACCGAGGAGGCCAGGCCGGCGGCGTGGGCGGCGGCGTGGCAGAGGTGCCGGTCGACGGTGAAGCGGTGGTAGGCGTTGCGCTGGGGCTTGCTGCGGGTGGGGGCCCACTCGGGCAGCACCCGCTCGAGCAGGCGCCGCTGGTCGAGGGTCTCGAGGACGGGGACGGCGCCGGCGCCGGTACCCAGCAGGGCCACCAGCGCCTGACGGGCGCCGGGCGGCCACGGCCCGTCCAGGACCGGTGCGGTGGCCGCCAGGCGGTCCAGAGACGCTCGGTCGATGCGGGCCCGGACCGCCGCCGCGGCGGCGGCGGCCTGGAGCACCAGCGCCCCGTCGTCGACCGCGTCCGCCTCGATGTGCACCTCGCCGTCGCGCAGCACCACGCCCGGCGGTCCCATCTCGCGGTCCCGCCGGAACACCCGGCCGAGCGGCCCCGCCAGCGAGGACCGCACGCGGTCCCACACCTCGTCGCTGGTCCAGGCCACCGTGCGGGCGGCGGCGGCGACCCGGGCCATGAGGGCGTCGGCGTCGGCGTCGCCCAGCGCCGCCGCCACCTCGTCCTGGCGCTCGAGCAGGAGCACGTCGCTGGGCCGGCCCGTCGCCCGGTGGAGCGCCACCCGCACCTCCAACAGGACGTCCTCGGCCGCGGCGAGGGCGTCCTCGTCCCCCTCCAGCAGCACCCGCTGGGCCATCTCCGACCACCGCAGGGCGTGCACGTCCCGGAGGCCGCCACGACCCTCCTTCAGGTCCGGCTCGAGGAGGAACGCCACCTCGCCGGCGTGGTCGTGGCGGGCCGTCACCCTCCGGTCCAGCTCCTCCAGCCACCGGCGGGAGCGCTTCCGCCACTGGGCTCCTGCCCTCGCCCCGAGCCCGTCGCTCAAGTCCTGGTCGCCGGCCAGGTGGCGCACCGTGAGGACGGCGGTGGCCGTGTCCAGGTCCTCGGACGCCAGGGCCAGGGTCTGCTTGGGGGTGCGCACCCCGTGCCCCAGCTTCAGCCCGGCATCCCAGACCGCGTACCAGAGCCCCTCGGCCACACCCGCGGGGTCCCGGCGCCCGTCGTGGAGCAGCCACAGGTCGAGGTCGCTCCCCGGCGCCAGCTCACCTCGGCCGTGGCCGCCGACGGCGACCAGGGCCAGCCCGTCGGGCCGTCCCGCCGTGGCCGCCGAGAAGAGCCCGACCAGCCAGGCGTCGGTGGCCCGGGCCAGGGCCTGGCACAGCTGGCGGCCGACCAGGGAGGCGTCGGCGAGCACCGCTCGCCGGGCGTCGGCCACCCCGGCGTCACCCCTGTCGCCGGCCATCGGCGATGCCCCCTCGTCGCCGGCCATCGGCGATGCCCCCCTGTCGCCGGCCATCGGCGATGCCCCCCTGTCGCCGGCCATCGGCGATCTGTGCCCCCTGTCGCCGGCCATCGGCGATGCCCCCCTGTCGCCGGCCATCGGCGATCTGTGCCCCCTGTCGCCGGCCATCGGCGATCAGAGGGCGGCGTCGCCCATCTCGCCGGTGCGGATCCGGATGACGCGGTCGACCTCGCTTATCCACACCTTCCCGTCGCCGATCTTGCCGGTGCGGGCCGCGGCCATGATCACGCCGGCGATGTCCTCGGCGTCGAACAGGTCGCACAGGATCTCGATCCGGGTCTTGGGCACCACGTCGACGGTGTACTCGGTGCCCCGGTAGACCTCGGTCTTGCCCTTCTGGCGCCCGTACCCCGCCGCCTCGCTGATGGTCATGCCGGTGACCCCGTAGGAGGCCAGCGCGGCCTTCACCCCCTCCAGTCGGTGAGGCTTGATCACCGCCGTCACCAGCTTCACGGTCACGCTCGCCTTCCCACGACCTGCGCCCACGGCCCCGGCTCGGGCCGGACCGACAGCGGCACCGGCACACCGATCCTGCCACAATGAGCGGCGTGGCCGTACGTCGTGACTGCCGTCACTACTCCGTGCGCAGCACCGTCGGGGGTGACGCCGTCCAACGCTGCCGCCTGGGTGCCAACCAGGAGATGCCCTTCGCCTGCCCCGAGGGCTGCCTCTTCTTCGAGCCCCGCCCCATCACCGACGCTGGCTGGCACCGATCCGACCACGACCCCCGCTGACCACCCGGGTGGCCGCTCGGTCTCGGGCCCTCACGTGGCCGGGGCCCGCTCGCCCTGGGGTGCCGAGACCGAGCCCACGGCAGAGCCCATCTCGCTGAAGATGTAGGCGGTCTCGGCGTGCTGGCTGCGGTCGAGCCCCTCCAGCTCGTCCTCGCCGCTGACCCGCAGGCCCATGACCACGTCGATGAGCTTGGCCAGGGCCAGCGACACCACCAGCGAGTACGCCAGCACCGTGGCGCTGGCCACGGCCTGGTCGGCCAGCAGGCCGGTGCCCCCGCCCAGGAGGAGTCCGTCGACGCCGGCCTCGTTCACCGCGGCATCGCCGAACACCCCGAGCAGCAGCGAGCCGATCAGGCCGCCGACCAGGTGGACGGCGACCACGTCGAGGCTGTCGTCGTACCCGAGGCGGAACTTGAGCCCGATGGCCAGCGGGCACACCACGCCGGCCACGGCGCCGATGACGATCGGGCTGAGGCCGCCGACGAACCCGGCGCAGGGTGTGATGGCCACCAGGCCGGCGACCGCGCCCGAGGCCGCGCCCAGCGTGGTGGCGTTCCCGTCACGGAGACGCTCCAGCAGGATCCAGCCGAGGAGGCCGGAGGACGCGGCGAGGAAGGTGTTCATGAGGGCCTGGGCGGCCACGCCGTCGGCGGCCAGGGCCGACCCGGCGTTGAACCCGAACCACCCGAACCACAGGATCCCCGCCCCCAGCAGGGTGAAGGGCAGGGCGTGGGGAGGCATGGCCTCGGCCCGCCAGCCCCGGCGGGCCCCCACCACCGTGACCACGCCCAGGGCGGCGGCCCCGGCGTTGATGTGCACGACGGCGCCGCCGGCGAAGTCCTGGGCGCCCAGCTCAGCCAGCCAGCCCCCGCCGAACACCCAGTGGGCGACCGGCGCGTAGACCAACACCAGCCAGCCCCCGATGAAGACGAGGTAGGCGCCGAACCGCAGCCGGTCGGCGGTGGCGCCGGTGATCAGCGCCGCGGTGATGACGGCGAAGGTCATCTGGTAGGCGCTGAACAGGACCAACGGGATGGTGAGCCCCAGCCCGGGCGCGGCCCCCACGTCCCGCAGGCCGAGGAACTCGAGGTCGCCGAGCACGCCACCGTCGCCCGCGGCACCGAAGGCGAGGGTGAACCCGACCACCGCCCAGAGGACGGCGATGAGGCCCATAGCGGCGAAGTTCTGCATGAGCATGCCCAGCACGTGCTTGGCCCGGACCATGCCCCCGTAGAACAGGGCCAGGCCCGGCGTCATGAAGAGCACCAGTGCCGTGGCCACGAGCATCCAGGCGGTGTCGCCGGTGTCCATCCCGATCCCCCTCTCCCGGCCCCCTGCCAGGTGGTGTAGTGCTCACAGTGGCGCAGGGACGTTTCCGCCCTGTTTCGGGGCTGTGAACACTGACTGAGTGGGGCGGCGGCCCCCGCCACGCTGTCAGGCCACGATGTGGCCGCGGCCCCGCACCACGTACTTGGCGCAGGTCAGCTCCCGCAGCCCCATGGGCCCCCGGGCGTGCAGCTTCTGGGTGCTGATGCCGATCTCGGCCCCGAGCCCGAAGCGCTCCCCGTCGACGAAGCGAGTGGAGGCGTTGACCAGCACGGCGGCGGCGTCGACCTCGCGGGTGAAGCGCTCGGCGGCGGCGTCATCGGCCGTGACGATGGCCTCGCTGTGGCCCGAGCCGTAGCGGTTGACGTGGGCTATGGCCTCGTCCAGCGAGTCGACCACCGCCACGCTGAGCTTCAGGTCGAGGAACTCGGTGGCGAAGTCGGCCTCGGAGGCCTCGCCCATGGACGGGACGATGGCCCGGGAGCGCTCGTCACCGACCAGCTCCACGCCGTCGAGGGCGAAGGACAGCGGGGGCAGGAACGCCTCGGCGACCGCGGCGTGCACCACCAGCGACTCGGCGGCGTTGCACACCGACGGCCGCTGGGTCTTGGCGTTCACGACGATGGAGCTGGCCATGTCGAGGTCGGCGGCGGCGTCGACGTAGACGTGGCAGTTGCCGTCACCGTCGATCACGTAAGGGACGGTGGCGTGCTCCAGCACCGACGCGATGAGCGACGGCCCGCCGCGAGGGATGAGCACGTCGATGGCGCCGCGCATGCGCATGAACGCCACCGCCGCCTCCCGGCTGGTGTCGGTCACCAGCACCACCGCGTCCCCGGGCAGGCGGGCAGCCACAGCACCCTCCCGCAGGACCTCGACGACAGCCCGATTGGAGGAGATGGCGCTAGAGGAGCCTCGCAGGAAGGCGACGTTGCCCGACCGCAGGCACAGCCCGAAGGCGTCGCTGGTGACGTTGGGTCGGTTCTCGTAGATGATCCCCACCACCCCCAGGGGGACCCGCACCTGCTGGATGCGAAGCCCGTCGGGGCGCTCCCACGACCCGACCACCTCGCCCACGGGGTCGGGCAGGACGGCCACCGCCCGCAGCCCTCCGGCCATGGCCGCCACCCGCCCGGGGTCGAGGCGGAGCCGGTCGAGGGCGCCGGGCGGCACGCCCGCCTCCTCGGAGGCGGCCACGTCCTCGGCGTTGGCGGCGAGGACCTCGCCGATGCGGCGCTCCAGCAGGTCGGCGGCAGTGCCCAGCGCCTTCGCCTTGGACTGGCTGGTGGCGCCGGCCAGGGCCCGCGACGCGACTCGGGCCCGCCGAGCCAGCTCGTCCAGGGAGGCGGTGGTGGAGTCGGTCACGACCGGTCAGCCTACCGCCGGGCGCTACCCTCGGCCGAGGACGAGCGTCGCGTTGTGGCCCCCGAACCCGAAGCTGTTGGTCATCACCGTGTCCACCGTCGCGGTCCGGGCCACGTTGGGGACGTAGTCGAGGTCGCAGTCGGGATCGGGGTCCTCGTGGTTGATGGTGGGCGGCAGGATCCCCGTCTCGAGGACCTTGAGGCAGACGACCGCCTCCAGGGCCCCGGCGGCACCGAGCAGGTGGCCCGTCATCGACTTGGTCGACGACACCGGCACCCGAGGGCCCAGCACCGCCCTGACGGCCAGGGTCTCGGTGCGGTCGTTGGGCGGGGTGGAGGTGCCGTGGGCGTTCACGTAGTCGACGTCGGCGGGGGCCAGGCCGGCCTGGCCCAGGGCGGCGCGCATCGCCGCCACCGCCCCCCGCCCGGTCGCGTCGGGGGCGGTGATGTGGTGGGCGTCGCAGCTGGCGCCGTAGCCGAGCACCTCGCCCAGCACCGAGGCCCCCCGGGCCAGGGCCACCTGGCGCGCCTCGAGGACCAGGGCGGCGGCGCCCTCGGCCGAGACGAAGCCGTCCCTGCCGGCGTCGAAGGGGCGAGAGGCCCGCTCCGGCTCGTCGTTGCGCGCCGACAGCGCCCGCATGGACGCGAAGGCGGCGATGCAGAGGGGCGTGATGGCGGCGTCGGCCCCGCCGGCGATCACGGCGTCGGCCCGCCCCGACCGGATCAGCTCCGCGGCGTCACCGATGGCGTTGGCCGACGCCGCACAGGCCGTGACCGTGCAGGTGTTGGGGCCTCGGGCCCCGGTGTCGATGGCGATCTGGCCGGCGGCGGCGTTGGCGATCAGCATGGGCAGGGTGAAGGGGTTGACGCGGGTCGGGCCCCGCCGGCCCAGGACCGCCGCCTGCTCCTCGAGGGTGCCCACCCCGCCCAGGCCCGAGCCGAACACCACGCCGACCCGCTCGGGGTCGTCGCCCACGGCGACGCCGCTCTGCCCCAGCGCCTGGCGGGCCGCCACCAGCGCGAACTGGCAGAAGCGGTCGAGGTGGCGGGCGTCCTTGGCGCCGAAGACGGCCCCGCCGTCCCAGCCCTTCACCTCGGCGGCGATGCGGACCGGCGACGACGAGGCGTCGAAGAGCGTGATGGGGCCGACCCCCGACCGCCCTGCCACCAGGGCGTCCCAGGTGGAGGTCACGTCGTGCCCGAGCGGGCTCACCGCCCCCATGCCGGTGACGACCACCCGCCTGCTGCCCCCGGTGGAGACCACGCCGGCGCCCTACCCCGAGACCTGGAACTGCCACCGGAACCCGAAGACGTCCTGCACGAACCGGCGGGTGGGCCCCGACCACCCCGAGGTCGACACCGAGGTGGGCCCCTGGTGGTACGCGGCCAGGGCCGCAGCATGGTCACCGTCGAAGCGGTCGAGCAGCCACCGCAGGTAGCGGGCGGCGGCGCGGACGTTGTCCTCGAAGCTGTGCACGTCCAGGGGCTCGCCGATGAGGTGGTCGAAGACCCACTGGGCGGTGGAGGGCAGCAGCTGGGCCGCCCCCACCGCGCCCGCCTCGCTGCGGGCGTCGGCCTCCCAACGCGACTCGCGCCAGGCCAGCCCCTTCAGGAGATCGGCGGGCAACTGGTAGGACGTGGCCCAGCGGTCGAAGACCGCCTCACGCCCGACCAGGTCGGGCCGCTCGTCCACGGTCCGTGGACGCAGGCGGGCCTGGTCGGGGGGCGGCTCGGGGATCTCCAGCATCTCCCCGGCGACGATGCGGTAGGGCGACTGGAGCCCGTTCAGGGCCACCACCCCCTCGGGAGGGACGACGTGGAGGATGGCGATGCCCCAGACGGTGTCACCCGGCTGCACCCGGTAGCGGGCGGCCGGCCGCCACTGGCCGACGGAGCCGCCACCGTCGCCGGCGGTGGCGAGCACCTCGACCGGGCTCCCCCCCGGGGAGGCCAGGGCCGTCAGGCCGACAAGCACCAGGCCGGCGAAGAGGGGCAGCAGCGCGGTCTGGGCCGGGTCGGGGGAACGGGGAGCGTGGCGACCGGGCTTGGCGGACCGGACCCCCCCACGCATGCAGCCAGAGCGTAGTCAGCCGCCCCGGTCGGCCGGAGCATCCCCAGCTCGGGCATCCACCGCTCAGGGCAGCATGACCAGGTCGTCGCGGTGGACCACCTCGTGGGGGACTCCCTCTGGCAGCTCGGCGGTGCGGCGCCCCCGCAGCCCCTCGAGGGTGGCCGCGCCCACGCGGACCAGGCCCTTGGCGAAGACCCGACCGTCGGGGCCGGCCAGCTCCACCGCGTCGTCAGGGGCGAAGGAGCCCCGGACCCCGGCCACCCCGGCGGGCAGCAGGGAGGTGCCGCGCTCCAGCAGTGCCGCCCGGGCGCCCTCGTCCACGAGCACGGAGCCCGCCGCGCCCACGGCGAAGGCGATCCAGAGCTTGCGGGCGGACAGCCGCTTGGGCCGGGGACGGACCACCGTCCCCACGCCGGCCACGTCGGTGACCGCGTCGGCCAGGACACCGGGGCGCCCGGCGGCGGCGATGACCGCCCGCACGCCCGACCAGGCGGCGATCTTGGCCGCCGCCAGCTTGGACGCCATGCCGCCGCTCCCCCGCACCGTCCCCGACCTCCCGGCCACCGTCTCGAGCTGGGCATCGACCTCGATGATCTCCTCGATCAGGCTGGCCCCGGCGTCGAAGCGGGGGTCGGCGGTCAGCAGCCCCGGGGCGTCGGTGAGCAGCACCAGCACGTCGGCGGCGACCAGGTGGGCGACCAGGGCGGCGATGCGGTCGTTGTCACCGAAGCGGATCTCGTCGTCGGCCACCGCGTCGTTCTCGTTCACCACCGGCACCACGCCGAGGGCCAGCAGGCGACCAAGGGTGGCCCGGGCGTGGAGGTACTGCCTGCGGTCCATGAAGTCGAAGGGGGCGAGCAGCACCTGGCCGCCGACCAGTCCACGGCCGGCCAGCACGTCGTCGTACACCCGCATCAACCGGCTCTGGCCCACCGCCGACACCGCCTGGAGGGTGACCGTGTCGTGGGTGGTGAGGCCGGAGAGGCCCAACGCCGGCAGGCCGGCGGTGATGGCGCCGCTCGTCACCACCACCACCCGGTGACCGCCGGCGACGAGGGTGGCCACCTCGTCGCAGAGCTTGGCGATGGCGGCGACGTCGACCACACCGTCCCCGCCGGTGATCGACGAGGACCCGATCTTGGCCACCACGGTCGCCACCGGCGCTACTCCTCGTACTCGAAGGTGACCCCGCCGATGCGGACCTCGTCGCCGGCGCGGGCACCGGCCCGGGCCAGGGCCCGGTCGACCCCGATGCGGCGCAGGCGGTGGTGGACGTGGTCCAAGGCGTCGGCGTCGGTCAGGTCGCTCACCGCCACCGCCCGCTCGGCCTGGCGCCCCACCACCACGAACGCCGCCCCCCGGCGCTCCACCCGGAAGCCCTCAGGCGCCGGGCGGTGGACGGCGAACCCCTCGCGCTCGGGCTCGGCGGCGCGCGCCTCGACCACCGAGGCGGCCATCCGGCCCAGCAGCGCCGGGATGCCGGCACCGGTGACCGCCGAGATGCGGGGGCCGTCCCAACCGACGGCCGGGTCGGCCACGTCGGCCTTGCTGCCCACGACCAGCCGGGGACGGGTCGCCAGCTCCGGCTGGTGGCGGCGCAGCTCCTCCACCAGGACCTCCTCCTGGTCGGCGGGCGGGCGCACGTCGGCGGGGGCCAGGTCGACCAGCACCACCAGCACCCGGGCCCGCTCGACGTGGCGGAGGAACTGGTGGCCCAGGCCCCTGCCGGCGCTGGCTCCCTCGATGAGCCCGGGGACGTCGGCCACCACCACCTCTGTGTCACCGACCCGCACGACGCCGAGGTGGGGCTCAAGGGTGGTGAAGGGGTAGTCGGCGATCTTGGGCCGGGCCGCCGAGATGGCCGAGATGAGGGTGCTCTTGCCGGCGTTGGGGAACCCGACCAGGGCCACGTCGGCGAGGAGCTTGAGCTCCAGGCGCAGCCAGCGCTCCTCGCCCACCTCGCCCTGCTCGGCGAAGCCGGGGGCGCGGCGGCGGTTGGAGAGGAACCGGGCGTTGCCCCGGCCGCCCCGGCCGCCGGCCGCGGTCAGCCACCGGTCGCCCTCGCCCACCAGGTCGGCAAGAGGCTTCCCGTCGCCGTCGCGCACCACCGTGCCCACCGGCACCCCGACCGACAGGTCCCGCCCCGACCGCCCCCGGGCCCGCTTGGAGGTGCCGTGGCCACCGTCCTCGGCCCGGCGGAACGGGTGGTCCCGAAACCCCAGCAGCGACGCCACGTCGCGGTCAGCGACGAGCCAGACGTCGCCCCCCCTCCCGCCATCCCCCCCGTCGGGGCCACCCCGCGAGACGTGGGCCTCCCGACGGAAGGAGACCGCGCCGGCGCCACCGTCGCCCCCCTTGACGTGTAGGCCGCTCTCGTCCACGAAGTCCGACACGCCCGCAGGATAGGGGCCGTGTCACCGCGGGTGGGTACCCTCGGCGGCGTGGAGCTGTCGACCGTGGCCCTGGCCCACCACCCCGCCCCAGTGGGCGCCAGGCCGCACCCCCTCGTCGAGCGGGGCGCCCGGGAGGTCGCCGACGACCGGGCCCTGGCGCCGGGCGCCACCCGGGCCGAGGGGGCGGGGCGACGGGCCCGCGCCGAGGAGCCCGACCGCTTCCGCACCTGCTTCGAGCGGGACCTCGACCGCATCCACCACAGCCGGCCCTTCCGGCGGCTGGCCGGCAAGTGCCAGGTGTTCATCGCCCCCCACGACGACCACCTCCGCACCCGGCTCACCCACGCCATCGAGGTGGCCCAGGTGGCCGCCTCGATCGCCCGGGGCGCCGGCCTCAACGTGGCCCTCACCACCGCCGCCGCCACCGCCCACGACTGCGGCCACGGTCCCGCCGGCCACGCCAGCGAGGAGGCGCTGTCGCCATTCGTGGCCGGGGGCTACCACCACGCCGTCTACGGCGCCGACGTGGTGCTGGCCCCGCTGAACCTGTGTGCCGAGACCCTCGACGCCGTCCGCAACCACTCCTGGAACCGCCCCCCACCCGCCACCCCCGAGGGGGAGGCGGTGGCCTGGGCCGACCGGATCGCCTACGTCTGCCACGACTTCGAGGACGCCGTGGACGCCGGGATCGTCGCCCCCGAGGACCTGCCCGCCGAGGTGGTGGCGGTGGTGGGGGTGCACCGCTCCGGCCAGCTCGGGGCGTTCATCTCGGCCATGCTCGAGACCATCGCCGAGACCGGCACCATCGCCCTGCGCCCCCCCGAGGCCGGTGCCCTGGCCGCCTTCCGGGCCTTCAACTACGAGCGCATCTACCTGCGACCCGAGGCCATCGACCAGGCCCGGCGGGTCATCGCCCTGCTGCGATCGCTCACCCAGTGGTTCGTGGACCACCCCGCGGCCATCGGCGACGGAGGGGGGACCCCGGCGCCGGGGAGTGAGGGTGCGGTCGCCGACGCCGTCCGCTACGTGAGCGGCATGACCGACCGGTTCGCCCTGGCCCTGGCGGTGGAGCGCCTGGGCTGGGACCCCGCCGCCCTCCCCCGGGGGGCGTGAAGAGGGGCCGCCGCCAGCCGGCGGGCTCAGCCCGGCGGAGCGCCGTCGTGGGCGGGGAGCACGTCGACCAGCTTGCGACCCTTGCGGCTCCCGAACCGGACCACGCCCGGGGTGGTGGCGAAGAGTGTGTCGTCACCGCCCCTCCCGACGTTGTCGCCGGGGTGGAAGCGGGTCCCCCGCTGGCGGACGATGATGGCGCCGGCGGTCACCCGGTGGCCGTCGAACACCTTCACGCCCAGCCGCTTGGCCTGCGAGTCCCGACCGTTGCGGGTCGAGCCACCTCCCTTGGTCTTGGACATGGCTCAGCCTCCCGGGGAGATGCCGGTGATCTCGATGGTCGTGTAGTGCTGGCGGTGCCCCCAGCGACGCCGGTTGTTGGACTTGCTCTTGTAGGTGAAGCCCCGGATCTTCACGCCCTTGGCGGCACCCACCACCCGGGCCGAGACCGCTGCCCCCCTCAGGTCCCCGGGGGTGGCGAGCACGGTGCCACCATCGACCACCAGCACCGGAGCGAAGCTGACCTCCGAGCCGGCCTCCCGCCCCAGCAGCTCCACGTCGAGGCGCTGGCCCTCGGACACCTTGGCCTGCTTCCCTCCGGTCCTGATGACGGCGTACATAGCTCCCTCATGCTACCCGACGGAGCTGGCGGTGGGGCCGGGGTGCCGGCGTCGGCCCCCACGGAGGCCGTCACGGGACGCCACCGACGATGGGCAGGTCGTCGACCACCTCCAGGAGCTGGTCGACCACCCCCTCCGGCGACGGCTCGCCGGCGATCGACACGCTCCTCTCGATCATCGCCGCCGCCTGGTGGCGCACGTCGTGCAGCCGCCTGTACAGGCCGTCACCGGGGCACCCCGTCGACACCAGGTCGCGGTGGCCGCTGACCACCGGGACCCCCCCGGCTCGGGCGCGAGGGTCGATGCCCCGGGGACCGAGCTTCCACGCCGCCACCTGCGCCACCGCTGCCACGGCAGCGTCGCTCGGCCTGGCGGCGCCGTCGAAGGTGCCGAGCACGCCGATGCCGATCGAGCCCCCGTTGTGCCCCGAGGCATGGGCCCCCACGACACCCAGGCCGGTGGCGCTCTCCCCGCCGTGGACCTCGCCCGGCCCGTAGGCGCGGGCCCAGCGCCCCTCGTACACGCGGCCGGCACCGTCGACGAGGAAGTTGTACCCGATGTCGGACCAGCCGTTGCGGCGCGTGTGGAACTCGTAGATCGCCCGGACCCGTGCCCTCGGGTCGGGGTCGGCGTTGGCGGTGACGGTGTGGTGGATGACCGCCTTGGTCACAGGGGCGAAGGTGGGCGGGTCGCCGCGGAGCGCCTCGTCGGCCCCCCATTGGGCCCGGGTGACGACGGGGGGCGCCGCCACCGCCGCCGCCACCAGGGTCGCCCCACCGGGATCGGCGAGCGCGGGGTGGTCCCGCGCCAGCCCGGGCGCCACGGCGGCGGTGCCGGCCACGACCAGCCCACCCCTCAAGAGGAGGCGCCGGTCGAACCGCGGCACCGCCTGGCCGTTGTCTCCCACTCCGCCCCCTTGCCCCGTTCGCGTGACGGACGGGGGGCGATGGTAGTCGGGTGCCACCGCCGTGTCGGGACGCCTACTCCAACAACCCCTCGTCGATGATGACGCCCCGACCCTCGCAGGTGGGGCAGCTCGTCGACATCGACTCGATCAGCCCCTCGCCGATCCGCTTGCGGGTCATCTCCACCAGGCCCAGCTCGGAGATGTCGAACACCTGGGTCCGGGTCTTGTCCCGGGCCAGGGCGTCCCGGAACGCCCGGATCACCGCCTCCCGGTTCTCGCTGACGTCCATGTCGATGAAGTCGACCACGATTATGCCGCCGATGTCGCGCAGTCGGAGCTGGCGGGCGACCTCCTCGGCCGCCTCCAGGTTGTTCCGGTAGACGGTCTCCTCCAGGCTCGATCGGCCCACGTTGCGCCCGGTGTTGACATCGATGACGGTGAGGGCCTCGGTGTGCTCGATCACGAGGGACCCGCCCGAGGGCAGCCACACCTTGCGGCTCAGCGCCTTGTGCAGCTGCTCATGGACGTGGTGGGCCTCGAAGAGGGGGAGCGACTCCGCCTCGGGGTCGTAGTAGCTGACACGGCTGGCCAGCTCGGGGGTGATGCTGGCCACGTAGTCGCGGATCTCCCGGTACAGCGACTGGTCGTCGATGACCACACCCCGGTAGGCGGTGTTGAACTCCTCACGGATGACCCGCACCGCCATGTCCGGCTCCCGGTAGAGCCGCGCCGGTGCCGCCGACCGCCCGGCCAGGGCCACGATGCGCTCCCACGCGTCGACCAGGCGGGCCACGTCCCGCCGGAGCTCGGGCAGGGTGGCGCCCTCGGCGGCGGTGCGGACGATCAGCCCGTGGCCCTCCGGCTTGATCTGGTCGAGGATGGCCCGGAGACGCTTGCGCTCGTCGTCGGAGAGCCGCTTGGAGATCCCGTAGGCCGCCGAGTTGGGGACGAGCACCACGAACCGTCCCGGCAGCGACACCTCCTGGGTGAGGCGTGCCCCCTTGTGCCCGATGGGGTTCTTGGTGATCTGGCAGATCACCGACTGGTCAGGGCGCAGGATCTGCTCGATCCGTGCCGGCCCTCCCTGCTCGATGTCCTCGGCGTCGTAGGGGATGTCGCCGCGGTACAGCACGGCGTTCTTCGGCAGCCCGATGTCGATGAACGCCGCCTCCATCCCCGGCAGGACGTTCTGCACCCGGCCCCGGTAGATGTTCCCGTGGACGTGGGTGGCGTCGTCCTGGGGCCGGGAGACATAGTGCTCGATCAGCAGGCGACCCTCCAGCACGGCGATCTGGGCCGCCTCGGGCTGCACGTGGACGCACATCAGGTAGCGCCCCACCGGTCGACCCTTGCGCTGGCGACCACGTCGGCGCTCGAGGGTCTCGTCGTCGACCGAGGACAGGTCAGCCTCCTGCGGGCCGCCCACCGCGGAGCGCACCGGCTCGGCGGCTCCGGCCGGGGGCTGGTCGGGGGCGGGCGTGCCGCGGCCCCGACCACCC
>JBOGHU010000106.1:0-5668 GCA_050742255.1 Acidimicrobiales bacterium | reverse complement strand
GCCAGGAGGTGGGCCGTGCGGGCCAGGTCGCCGAGGGCGGCGCTGCGGGCCGCTCGGGCAGGGAGGTGGCGGAGCACCGACGCCTCCCACCCCAGCTTGAGGGCGGTGGCGGCGGCCAGGGCCCCGGCCAGGGGCGGGGCCAGCCCCCGGGCCACGGCCGGCGCCGTCTCCCCGCCCGCCACGGCCAGCCACACCAGCGAGGTGGCCAGCGTCGTGGCCAGGCCACCCACCGCGGCGGTGAGGGTGAACTTGGCGCCGGTGATCGAGGCCCGCCACCAGCTGCGGTGGGTGACGGCGTAGATCATGACCGAGCACGCCACCCCCGTCCCGCCGACGGCGGTGGCCAGGACCCCCACCGCCGTGACCAGGCGGCCGGGACCGGCGCCGCGGTCGGCGACAGCCAGGGCCACGTACAGCGCCGCCGCGGCCAGGGAGGTGACGAAGGCCAGGATCTCGCGGCTCAGCCACGAGCGCCGGACCCCGAGGACGGCTCGGAAGGCGTAGCGGGGCCGGCCCAGGTGAGCCAGGCTGGCCACCAGGGCCAGGAGCCCGGCTCCCAGCCCCACGCCGGCGGTGGCGGGGACCACCCCGGGGTTGGCGCCCAGGTCGGCGAGGGCGGGAAGGACCAGGCTCAGGGCCACCGTGCCGACCGAGAGCTGGGACAGCACGAGGAACACGGCCAGGGGAGGATGAGACCGGGCCGGGCGCAGCGAGAGGTGGTCGGCAGGTCGGAGATCGGGATCGAGGCCCCGTCGGCTGCGGTAGGTCGTGGCCGGGACGGTGATGTCCGACGGCGGCGCTCCCGGCACCAGGGGGCCCGCCCGGGCCGCCTCGGCCAGGGCACGGGTCTCGACCACCGAGATGCGGATGGCGCCGTTGGGACAGGCCTGCACGCACGCCGGCGCCTCCCCGGACGCCAGGCGGCCGGCGCACATGTCGCACTTGCGCACGATGCCCCGCTCCTCGTCCAGCCGGGGGACCTCGTAGGGGCAGGTCAGCACGCAGTAGCCGCAGCCGAAGCACTGGTCGGGCAGGTGGGTGACGATGCCGGTGCCGGGGTCCTTCTCGTAGGCGTTCACCGGGCAGCCGTTGAGGCAGGCGGGGTCCACGCAGTGGTGACAGGCCGTGGTCACGACCTGCTGGCGGGGGCGGTCGGGGCTGCCGCCGTGGAGCAGGCCCACCGAGCGCCACGACTCGCCCGGGTCCAGGCCGTTGAGGCTGTGGCAGGCGGTCACGCAGGCCTTGCAGCCGGTGCAGGCGTCGAGGGATACCTCGAAGCCGTACTGCTGGCCGGGCCCGGGGGCGGAGAGGGGGATCAGGTCGCGGTAGTACCGGGCCTGGACCGGGTCCGCCCCGCCGTCGTGGTGGCGGGCGAAGCGCTCCACCGCGCTGAGGTCGCCCTGCTCGGCCAGGTACCGGTCGATCGGGGTCTGGCTCTCCACGACGGTCAGGGGACCGGCGTCGGTCACGGCACCGTGGTGGGGCGGAGGGTGGTGGCCGGCACCTCCTCGGCCGGGGCGTGGGCGGCGATGTCGTCCAGGTGCTCGGCGGCGAAGCTGCCCCGCGGCTCGGGCAGCCACCGGCAGGCCAGCGCCGCGACCACCGACGAGGCGGCGATGATCAGGAAGAAGGCGGTCGGGCCGACGAAGAGGAGGGCGGTGAGGAAGGCGACGGCGCCGACGTTGCCGTAGGCGCCGGCCAGCCCGGCGATCTGACCGCTGACCCGTGGCTTCACCAGGGGGACGATGGCGTAGACCGCGCCCTCCCCGGACTGGACGAAGAACGAGCAGCCCATGGCCACGGCCACGGCCGCGGGGACCGGCCAGGCCGGGCCCAGCAGGGCCATGGCCCCGTAGCCGGCGGTCAGCCCCACCAGCAGGGACCGGAGGGTCCGGCGCCGGCTGCCGTGCAGGTCGGAGAGGAGGCCGCCCGCCGGTCTCGCCACCAGGTTCATGAACGCGTAGCCGCTGGCGGCGGCGCCGGCCAGGGCCGGGCCCAGGCCCCACGTGTCGGCGAAGAAGGTGGGAAGCATCGACACCACCGCCAGCTCCGAGCCGAAGGTGCAGGCGTAGGCCAGGCACAGGATGGCCACCGACCGGAACGGGTACCGGTCCTCCTCGGGGTAGCTCCCGGCCAGGGCCGGCCGGTTCACCGCCACCACGGTGCGGAGCTGGGCGGCCAGCACCATGGCGAGCAGGGCGCCGGTCGCCCACAGCCCTCCCGTCGAGAGCACGTCGGCCCGCCACACCCGCCAGGCCAGCACGGCCAGGATGCCGGTGAGGGGCAGGGTCAGGGCGCCCAGGCCCCACACCGCGGCCGGCGTGGTGACCTCCAGGGCACCGTGTCGTGGGGGCCGGGCGTAGGTCCGTCCCTCGGCCGTGTCGGTCACCGCCCGTAGGTAGTACAGGCCGTAGAGGGCGGCCACGACGCCGGTCAGCCCGATGGCCCACCGCCATCCCTGGTCGCCCCCCAACACGGCGGCGACGGTGGGGAGGGAGAACGCGGCGGCCGCCGATCCGAAGTTGCCCCAGCCCCCGTACACGCCTTCGGCCGTCCCCACCTCCCTGGGCGGGAACCACTCCGAGATCATGCGGATGCCCACGACGAAGCCGGCCCCGACGATCCCGAGCAGGAGCCGGCTCACCACCAGCGTGGTGAAGCTGGAGGAGAGGGCGGACATCGTGCACGGCACGACGGCGTAGACGAGGATGCCGGAGTACACGCGGCGGGGCCCGAAGCGGTCGAGCAGCGTCCCGACCAGGACCCGGGCCGGCACGGTGAGGGCGACGTTGCTCAGGGCGATGGTGACCAGCTGGGCGGGGGACAGCCCGAGCTGGTCGCCGATGACCGCCGAGAAGGGGGCGAAGTTGAACCACACCCCGAACGAGAGGAAGAAGGCCAGCCAGGTCAGGTGCAGGATGCGGTACCGCCCCTGGAGCGACCACAGCCCCCGCACGCGCGCCGCCGCCGACAGCGACGTCGGAACGGTGTCCGGTCGACCAGGGCCGTTGCTCACGCTCACGCGACCATGGTGCGATGGACAGGTTTCGCCCCGGGTTCGGGGACGTGACGCATGACCGACAGGACGCTCTCTCACCCCGCCCCCGCGTGAGAGACGGCGCACACGGTCCGGCAACGAAGTCCGGCGCCGGCTCAGGTGGGGGGAGGACCGGGCGTGGCGACCAGGCGGTACCCGCGCCGGGGGGTGGTGGCGATGAGCCCCCCGGCCGGGCCCAGGCGCCGCCGCAGCCTGGCCACGGTGACCTCGACGGCGTGCTCGTCGACCTCGCCCGTCCCCCACACCCGGGCCACCAGCGCCGCCTTGGACACCACCACCCCGGGCCGCTCGGCCAGGGCGTCGAGCACGGCCCGCTCCCGGTCGGCCAGCTCCACCTCGCGGCCGTCGACCACGGCCAGCGAACCCTGCACGACCAGCGTGGTCTCTCCCCCCACCAGGGCCCGAGCCCGGCCGGCGAGGTGGGCGGCGAGGGCCTGCACCATGGCGCCCAGCCGGGGTCGGGCCGGCTGGATGGTCCTGGTGATGCCCAGGCGGGCGGCGCTCTCGGCGCAGACCGGGCCCACGCAGGTGGCCACCACGGTGTCGTCGAAGGCGGCACGCAGGTCGTCGTCACGTCCCAGCTCGGCGGCGAGGTCGAGGAGGTTGCCCAACGCCGGCGAGGTGGTGAAGGTGACCGCGTCCAGGCGGCGCTCGCAGGCGGCGTCGATGAGGCGGCGGGCGGGGGCGATGTCCTCGGGGCGGGTCCAGCGGTACACGGGCACGTCCACCACCTGCCACCCCTGGGCCGAGAGGGCGTCGCCCAGCACCGGGTCGTCGCGCCCGTCGAGCTGCACCGCCACCCGCCGTCCGGCCACGCCCTGGCCGGCCAGGTGGGCCACAAGCTCCTCGGAGCGGTCGCTCGGCGCCCGCCAGGCGACCTCCAGGCCGGCGGCCACGGCGGCCCCGGCCGCCTTGGGCCCCCGGGCCAGCACGGTCGCCTGTCGCAGGGCGCCGAGCAGGGCGGAGCCCAGGCCCAGGCTGTCGGCGGCGTCGAACCATCCCCGGGCGCCCATCCCCGTGGTCAGGACCACGAAGTCCGGGGGGTCGGCGACGACCGCCTCGATGGCGGTCCGGAGCCGGTCGTGGGGGCTGTGGGGCACGGTGCGGATGCTCGGCCCCAGCAGCACGCGCCCACCCCGGCGGCGGAGCAGCTCGACCTGCTCCTCGGACCGCCGGTCGGCGGTCACGCCGACGGTGAACCCGGCCAGGGGCGCCAACACCACGATCCGAAGTCTGGCCAACCGAGGTTTCGGTGACGTTGCCGGCGGCTGGCCGATGTCTGGCGAGGGGCTCCCGGTCCCGGCACGGTTGCCGTCGGGCGTCTTAGGGGAGAAACTGGGGTATGCGTCTGCGAGCGGCGATCCTGGTCGGGTTCTGCGTGGGCTACTACTTGGGCGCCAAGGCCGGGCGCGAGCGGTACGAGCAGCTGCGCAGGATGGTCGACAAGACCCGAGGGAGCGGGGTGTACGGGTCGGCCACCCAGAAGGCCCGTGAGCTGGCCGACCACGGCGTGGGTCGGGTCAAGGGCTACGTGGAGGAGCGCCGCTCGGGCGACGGGGACGCGACGGTGACCGAGGCGGTGCCCCCCCTGCCCTGACGTCGTAACGACCTGACGCTCACCCCGTCTCGAGGTAGGCCCGCAGCTTCTGGCTGCGTTGGGGGTGGCGGAGCTTGGCCAGGGTCTTGGACTCGATCTGGCGGATCCGCTCCCGGGTGACCCCGAACTGGCGGCCCACCTCCTCGAGGGTCCGGCTGCGGCCGTCGCCGTCGAGGCCGAAGCGCAGGCGGACGACCTGGCGCTCGCGCTCGTTCAGCTCGGCCAGGGTCTCCTCCACGGCCAGGGAGAGGAGCTCGCGGATGGCGGCGTCGGCGGGTCCCTCGATCCTCGGGTCCTCGACCAGGTCGCTCAGCCTCCCCTCCTCGGTCTCGCCGATGGGGGAGTCGAGGGAGAGGGCGTCCTCGGCGACGCCGAGGATCTCCCGCACCCGCTCCGTCGACATGCCCATCTGCTGGGACAGCTGCTCGGGCGTGGGCTCGCGTCCGAGGTCGAGGTGGAGCTGTCGCTGCACCCGCAGCACCCGGTTGATCCGCTCCACCACGTGCACGGGGACCCGGATGGTGCGGGCCTGGTCGGCGATGGCCCGGGTGATCGACTGGCGGATCCACCAGGTGGCGTAGGTGGAGAACTTGAAGCCCTTGGTGTGGTCGAACTTCTCGACGGCACGCATGAGGCCGAGGTTGCCCTCCTGGATGAGGTCGAGGAAGAGCAGCCCCCGCCCCACGTAGCGTCGGGCGATGGAGACCACCAGACGCAGGTTGGCCCTGATCAGGCGCGCCTTGGCGTCCCCGGCGTCGAGAGCCGCGGCGGCGACGTGGTCGGCCACGGGCCCGTCCCCACCGGCCGGCCCGGTCGCGGCGGCGGCGGCGATCCGGCTGGCCAGAGCCACCTCCTCCTCGGCGCTGAGCAACGGGACCTGGCCGATCTGGTTGAGGTAGAGCCGTACGGAGTCCGGGGGCGAGGCCGAGGCCGACGAGGCCCGGCGGGGGCCCGAGGGAGGTGGTCGCCCGCGCCGGGCCCGGGGGCCCGGGTCGGGGTCGGCGGGGGCGGTC
>JBOGHU010000105.1:0-13726 GCA_050742255.1 Acidimicrobiales bacterium | reverse complement strand
CGTAGAGGGCGTCCACCACCGCCTGCACGTAGCCCTCGTCGATCCGGGCCTCGGGGGGGACCACTGCCAGATCGGCAGGGGTGGTGGTGGTGGTCGGAGCCGTTCCCACCGTGGCCCCCGGCGCGGGAGGGTCGCCGCCCCCTCCGCAGGCCACCGCCACCACCGCCACCGCCGCCACCACGGCGAACGGCAACGGCGTGGTCCGGCCCACCCCCACACACTAACGATGTATCTCATTCCTGTCGAGGGGCAGTGGGCGGTCGACCCAGCGCTCTCCGGTCACTCCTCGTCGCTGGGCGAGGGTGAGCGACCGGAGAGGCGGGGGATGGGCGGTGGGCGGGCGGTGGGCGAGGGGGGTGGGCGAGGGGCGGTGGGCGGTCGACCCGGCGCTCTCCGGTCACTCCTTGAACTTCCCCCCGTGGACCGGACACCACCTCGTCGCTGGGCGAGGGTGAGCGACCGGAGAGCGGGGGATGGGCGGCGGGGCGGTGGGCGAGGGTGAGCGACCGGAGAGCCGGGGCGATGGGCGGCGGGGCGCTGGGCGAGGGTGAGCGACCGGAGAGGCGGGGCGGTGGGGAGCTAGTCGTCGACCTGGACGCGGTGCGCCTTGGCGTGGGGTCGGCACAGCTCCACCATGCGCTCGGCCTCGGCGAGCAGCGCCTTGCGGGTCGGCGCGGCCAGCCGCTCCAGCGGCGTCAGGGTGAGCGTCACGCCGCTGTGGGCCGTCGTGATCGACCACACGCCCGCGACCGTGCCGTCGACCAGGAACGTGGCGTTGAGCCGAAGGTTGCCCTTGCTGTAAACCGCGTCCCTGTGCCCGTCGGGCAGCACCCGGGTCCTTCGGGGGGCGTACGCCAGGAGGGTGCTGTCGAACCACGGCAGCATCCGCACCGGCGCCTCGGTGGCGGCATCGGGGCGAGGGGCGTCGGGTAGGTCGTAGAGCACCCGGTCCGCCCCGTCGACGAAGGTCGCCAGACCATCCATCTGCCGCAACGCACCCCGCACCGGCGCGAGGCTCCATCCGATCCAGCAGGCGACGTCCTCGGCGGCGGCCGGGCCGAACGCGCGCAGGTGGCAGCGGATGACGGTGTCCAGCGCATCTCCGGTCGGGGGCCCTTCGGTGACGGGCGCGGCGCGGTAGGCGGTCGGCGTCCTCGGCCCCCATTCCCCGTCGGCCGGCGCGCGCACCAGCCACACACTGGAGCGCAAGGGCCGCCACCTGTACGCGCGCTGGTGCTCCAGCTCCGCCTCGCCGAGCATCCCCGGGTGGCGCCCGACCCAGGACTCGACGAGCTCGCAGAGCTCGTCGGCGCTGCGTGGCTCACCGGCATGTTCGAGCAGCTCCCGCTCCAGCTCGGCCACCTCGGGCCCAGCCTCGTCCTTGGTGCGCCGCCACGGCGCGACCTTGGAGGCGGCGGCGACGACGGCGTAAGCCGGATGCTCGGCGGCGGTGACGGTGTGGATCGTGCCTCGCAGCAGCGTGCCGGTCAGCAGCTCGCGTGCCGAGTGGGCGCGGTAGGGCTCGTCGGGGGGGGGCATTCCGACACACGGCTCCAGAGAGCCGGGCCCAGGGAGGGCCAGTGCTGCATCTGCAGGGCGCCGATCGACCCCACGACGTCGGTGAGCGGCGCCGACATCGGTTCCAGCAGGCCCTGCCGCGCCAGCAGCGCCCGGTTCAGCTCCCGCTCTGTGATCGCGTTCCCGGTCACAGGGCAGCAAGGATACGGCAGCCACTGGCCGACCCGAGAGCGCTCGGTCAGGATCAGAACGCCGCCTCGACCACCTCCAACTCCTCGCCGAGGACGCCGACGACGTCGAAGCGGATCTCACCGGCCGGCACCGGAGACTGGTCCAGCCAGGCCGCCGCCAGCCGGCGCAGGCGCCGGCGCTTGGCCGGGGTCACCGCCTCCAGGGGCGACCCGAACGCCAGCGACGCGCGGGCCTTGACCTCGCAGAAGACCACCGTGGAGCCCGACCGCAGGACCAGGTCGAGCTCCCCCTCTCGGCACCGCCAGTTGCGGGCCACCACCTCGTAGCCCTGGCTGCGGTACCAGGCCGCGGCCCGGTCCTCGCCGGCGGCCCCCCGCGCCCGGCGCTGGAGCGTCACAGGAAGGCGGCTCGCAGCGGGGGCCACACCCGCACCACCGCCCGACCCACCACCGTGTCCCAGGGGATGGGACCGAAGACCCGGCTGTCGGAGGAGTTCTGGCGGTTGTCGCCCATGACCCACACCTCCTCGGCGGGGACCTCCACCGGATCGAACGGCGCCGTCTGGGACCCCGGGGGGAGGTACGGCTCCACCAGGCGCTTCCCATCGATGAAGATGTCGCCGCCGCGGCCCTCGACCGTCTCCCCGGCCAGGGCGATGACCCGCTTGACGAACTCCTCGGTCGAGGGCTGGCGCAGCCCCACCGCCTCCAGCACTCCCCGGGCCGCCCCCTCGACCAGCGAGTCGCCCCCCTCCTCGAGGTCCCCGATGCAGCCGGCACGGGTCGGGCAGTCGAAGACGACGACGTCGCCCCGGCGGGGGTCGTGCAGGTCGTAGGCGAGCTTGGACACCACCACCCGGTCGCCCACCTCCAGCTGGGGCACCATGGAGGCCGAGGGGATGAAGAAGGCCTGGGCCACGAAGGCCCGGAGCAGGACGGCGATCACCACCGCGGTGACGAGGAGGACGAGGATCTCGAGGGGGAGCGGGAGCCCCCTGCCGCCGACGCCGGCACCGACGGCCGGGCCGGGGCCCTGGCCCTCGGCCCTGTCGCCACGCCCCGGGCTCAAGGGGTGGACCGCTTCTCCTTGATCTTGGCTGCCTTCCCCCGCCGGTCCCGCAGGTAGTACAGCTTGGCCCGGCGGACCTGGCCCCGGCTCACCACCTCGATGTGGCCTATGGCCGGCGAGTGCACGGGGAAGGTCCGTTCCACGCCCACCCCGAAGCTCACCTTGCGGACCGTGAACGTCTCCCGGGCCCCGCTCCCCTGGCGCCGGATGGCGACCCCCTGGAACACCTGGATCCGCTCCCGACCGCCCTCCACCACCCGGACGTGCACCTTGAGGGTGTCGCCCGGGCCGAAGTCGGGCACGTCGTCGCGCCGGCTGTGGCGGTCGACGAGATCGGTGGGGTTCATGGCGCGCGTGCTCCATCGGGTCCGGGGGGGAACCCAGGCTAAGGCATCTCGCCGGCGCGGTCCAAGGTGGCCAGGAGACGTCGCTCCTCATGGGTCAGGCCCCCCCGGACCTCGATGAGGTCCGGGCGGAGCTGGCAGGTGCGGTCCAGGGCCATGGCCCGCCGCCACCGGGCGATGCGCCCGTGGTCGCCCGAGCGCAGGACGGCGGGCACCTCCCACCCCCTGAACTCGGCGGGCCGGGTGTACTGCGGGTACTCGAGGAGCCCATCCCCGAAGCTCTCCTCGGCGGCGGACCGCGGGTTCCCCATGACCCCCGGCACCAGGCGCCCCACCGCCTCGAGCACCACCAGGGCCGCCACCTCCCCGCCCGCCACCACGTAGTCGCCGATCGACAGCTCCCCGTCGACCAGGTGTCCCCGTACCCGCTCGTCCACCCCCTCGTAGCGGCCGCACAGGAGGGAGAACCCCTGCGTCGCGGCCAGCTCGGCCGCCCAGGCCTGGTCCAGGCGGCGACCGCCCGGGCCGAGCAGGAGCAGGGGCCGGGGGGGGTGGACGGCCTCCACCGCGCCGAACACCGGCTCGGGGCGGAGGACCATCCCCGACCCCCCACCGAAGGGGACGTCGTCGACCGAGCGGTGCGGGTCGGTGGCGGCCGAGCGCAGGTCGTGCACGCGGAGGTCGAGCTCGCCCCGCCGGCGGGCCCTCCCCAGCAGGCTGGCGTCAGCGAACCGCTCGACCAGCTCGGGGAAGATGGTGAAGACGTCGACCCGCACGGCCTCACCGGTCCAACAGGCCGGGCGGGAGGTCGACGGTCACCCTCCCGGGAGAGGCTTCCACCACGAAGTGCACCGGCACCAGCCCCCCGCCCTCCAGGACCAGCAGATCGCTGGCCGGGTTGGCCTCCACGGCGACGACCGACCCGTGGCCGGCCCCGGCCACGTCGACCACCTCGGCGCCGATCACCTCGTGCACCCACAGCTCGTCGGGGTCCTCGAGCGGCGGCGCCAGCAGGCGCACCTCCCGCAGGCGCTCGGCGTCCTCGCGGCTGTCCACGCCCACGAAGGTGACGAGGAAGCGGCCCTGGTGGGGACGGACCGCCCCCACCTCCAGACGGCCGCGCCCGGTGGTCAGGACCGAGCCGGGAGCCAGGCGCTCGAACCGATGGGTCACCAGCTCGACCACCACCTCGCCCCCGAGCCCGTGGGGCTTGACCACCCTCCCCACCTCCAGCAGCTCGGACGCGCCACCCGCCATCAGTCCACGAAGTCGACCACGACCTCCACCTCGTCGCGGACGGCGGCGGCCCGCACCAGGGTGCGGATGGCGTTGGCGATGCGGCCCCGGCGGCCGATGACCCGCCCCATGTCATCGGGGGCCACGCTCACCCGCACCGTCAGGCCCCGGCGGTCCTCGTCCACGTCGATCTCCACCGCGTCGGGTTCGTCGACCAGGGACCGGACTAGGTACTCCAGCACCCCGATGGCGGTGGCGCCGGGCCGGCGGTTGAAGTCCGGGTCGTCGTCCTCGGCCTCGTCGTCCTGGGCCTCGTCGCTCATGCCGGGGTCCCGGCGCCGGCCCCCCCGCCGTCCTCGGAGGCCCCCTCCTGGCGATCACCGCTGCGTGCAGCCTCCAGCAGCCGGGCCACCCGGGGGGTGGGCTGGGCTCCCCGCCGCAGCCACTCATCGGCCCGCTCCCGGTCGATGAGCACCCGGGACGGCTCGCACCGGGGGTCGTAGGTGCCCAGCACCTCGATGAACCGGCCGTTGCGGGGCGAGCGTGCGTCGGCCGCGACCACGCGGTAGCTCGGCTGCCCCTTCTTGCCCATCCGCATCAGGCGGAGCTTCACGGCCATGGTGTGTCTCCTCGGGGTGGTCGGCGGGTCGTCAGCGCAGGTTGAGGTCGAGGCCGGCCAGGTCGGGGAGCGCCGCCGGGCGGCGCCTGCCCTTCTTGCCCTTCCTGGCCGCCCCGCCGACGCGCTTCATCAGCTTGGACATGTCCTTGAACTGCTTGAGCAGCACGTTCACGTCGTTCCTCGACGTGCCGCTGCCCCTGGCGATGCGGGCCCGCCGGGAGCCGTTGATGAGCTCGGGCCGGCGTCGCTCCTCGGGGGTCATGGACCGGATGATGGCTTCGACACGACCCAGCTCCTCCTCGCCGATGTCGGCGTTCTTGAACTCCTTGGGGATCCCCGGCATCATACCGAGGACGTTCTGCAGCGGGCCCATCTTGCGGAGCTGCTGCATCTGGGCCAGGAAGTCGTCGAAGGTGAACTGCCCCCCGAGCAGGGCCTGCTCGGCCTGGGCGGCGACGTCACGGTCGTAGTCCTGCTCGACCTTCTCGATGAGGGTGAGCACGTCGCCCATCCCGAGGATGCGGTCGGCCATGCGGTCGGGGTGGAACAACTCGAAGTCGGCGACCCGCTCGCCGGTGGACGCGAAGGCGATGGGCCGACCGATCACCTCCTTCACCGACAGGGCGGCGCCACCCCGGGCGTCGCCGTCGACCTTGGACAGGATCACCCCGTCGATCGCCAGCGTGGCGTGGAAGGCCTCGGCCACGGTGACCGCGTCCTGGCCGGTCATGGCATCGACGACCAGGAAGGTGTAGTGGGGCTCCACCGCCCCGGCGATGTCGCGGACCTGGGCCATCATCTGGGTGTCGACGGCCAGGCGCCCGGCGGTGTCGACGATGCAGACGTCGCGGCCCCGGTCCCGTGCCTGCTCCAGGCCTTCGGCCGCCACCCCCACCGGGTCGGCGGACCCGGCCTCGAGGGCCACGGGGTCGGCGCTGGTCACCGGCACCCCGACCTGCTCGCCCAGCCGGCGGAGCTGTTCCACCGCGGCGGGGCGCTGGAGGTCGGCCCCGACCAGGAGGGGGTTGCGGCCCTGGCGCTTGAACCAGCGGGCCAGCTTGGCGGCGGCGGTGGTCTTCCCCGAGCCCTGCAGCCCGGCCAGCAGGACCACGGTGGGCGGCCGGGAGGAGAAGGTCACCTTCAGCGCCTCGCCCCCGAGGGTGGCGACCAGCTCGGCGTGGACCAGCTTGATGACCTGCTGGGCCGGGGTGAGGCTCCGGCTCACGTCGGCGTCGACGCAGCGCTGCTTGACCCGCTCGACGAAGCCCTTGACCACCCCGAAGTTGACGTCGGCCTCGAGGAGGGCCATGCGGATCTCCCGAAGGGCGAAGTCGACGTCGGCGTCGCTGAGGCGACCCCGTCCCCGCAGGCGGGTGAAGATGGCGTCCAGGCGACCGGAGAGCGCGTCGAACATGCGGTGACCCAGGTTACCGGTGGCCCCCACCCGAGGCGAGGGGGTGGTCGCTCAGGGCGGCGCCGGGCGGCGCCAGGCGGCGCGGCATCAGGACAGGAGGGCCTCCACGAACTCGTCGGGGTCGAACTCCACCAGGTCGTCGACGGTCTCGCCCAGGCCCACCAGCTTGACGGGGATGCCGAGCTCGGTCTGGATGGCCAGCACGATGCCCCCCTTGGCAGAGCCGTCGAGCTTGGTGAGCACCACGCCGGTGACCTCGACCGCCTCGGTGAACTGGCGGGCCTGGGCGAGGCCGTTCTGGCCGGTGGTGGCGTCGAGCACGAGGAGGACCTCGGTGACCCGGCCCGGCGGCTTCTCGGCCACCCGCCGCACCTTGCGGAGCTCCTCCATCAGGTTCACCTTGGTGTGGAGGCGCCCGGCGGTGTCGGCCAGCACCAGCTGGGCGTCGGTGGCGGCCGCCCGCTGCACCGCGTCGAAGATCACCGAGCTGGGGTCCCCGCCCTCGGCGCCCCGGACCATGTCGGCCTGGACGCGCCGGGCCCACCGTTCGAGCTGCTCGGTGGCGGCGGCCCGGAACGTGTCCCCGGCCGCCATCACCACCGCCCGCCCCCCCTCCTGCTGCTGCTTGCCCACCTTGGCGATGGTGGTGGTCTTGCCCACGCCGTTGACCCCGACGAAGAGCCAGACGTTGGGGCTGCCCGACTCGAAGCGCAAGCTGCGGTCTCCGAGAGCCAGCCGCGCCTTCAGGTGGCCCTTGAGCTGGGTCAGCAGGGCCTCGGGGTCGGTGATCTGCTCCTCGGCCGCCTCCCGCCGGAGGTCCTCGATCAGGGTGGCGGTGGTCCGAACCCCCACGTCGGCGCGGACCAGGGCCTCCTCCAGCTCCGCCCAGGTCTCCTCGTCGATGACGGCGCGGGAGAGGACCGAGGAGACGTAGCCGGCCAGCAGGCTGCGGGCCTTGGTCAGGCGCTCCCGGAAGCTGGGCTTGACCGCCTCCGCCTGCTCGGGCTCCACCGCCTGGGCCAGGGCGTCCTCGATCTCGGCCACGGTCCGGCGGTCGGGCTCGGGCGCGGTGAGGGTGGGGTCGTCCTCGGTGGGGGGGGACTCGCCGGGTCGGGGAGCCAGGCCCACGCCCGAGCTCGGCCCCGGCACGTCCGCGTGGCCGGCGGGCGGGGCCTCGGGGGCCTCGGGGGGGACGTGCTCCTCGATCCCCCGCTCGCGCCGGACGGAGGCGACCACGCCGCTCACCACCGTCACCAGGACCAGGACGGAGAGGACCAGGACCAGCACCTCCATGTGACCCGCAGCCTACCCAGGCCGCCCCACCACGCCCCAGGGGCCGCCGGCGGTCCGGTACGGTTCGGTGGACATGGGGGAGCCACCTGATCCCGGCGCCGATGCCCTGGTCGCCGTGGTCTTCGACGTCGACGGCACCCTCGCCGACACCGAGCGGGACGGCCACCGGGTGGCCTTCAACCGGGCCTTCGAGGAGCTGGGTCTGCCCGACCGCTGGGACGTCGAGCGCTACGGGGAGCTGTTGGCCATCACCGGCGGGCGGCGGCGGCTGCGGGCCCACCTCGGTGGCCGGGGGGTCCCCGAGCCCGAGCTGGACGAGCTGGTCCCCCGCCTGCACGTCCGCAAGACCGAGCTCTTCCTCCGGCTCGTGGCCGACGGCCACGTCGACGCCCGCCCCGGGGCGGCGGCGCTCCTCGACGACCTGGAGGCGGCAGCCGTCCGCCTGGCCGTGGCCACGACCGGGACCCGGGACTGGGTGGTGCCCCTGCTGGGCCGCCTCTTCGGCCCCGACCGCTTCGAGGTGGTGGTCGCCGGCGACGAGGCACCGGAGCGCAAGCCCGACCCCAGCGCCTTCACCATGGCCCTGGAGCGCCTCGGGGTCCCCGCCTCAGGGGCCGCGGCCGTGGAGGACTCCCACAACGGGGTGGTGGCGGCGGCCGCCGCCGACCTGGCCTGCGCGGTGGTGGTGAACGACTACACCCGGCACCAGGACCTGGCCGGGGCCGACCTGGTCCTCGACGGCTTCGGCACGCCCGAGGCCCCCGCTCAGGTGCTCCGTGATCCCCACCACCTCGACCCCCCGGGCCGCCTCGACGGGGCCACCCTCGCCCGCCTCGTGGCCGCCCGGGGCCGGGGACGGCTTCTCCCCTAGCCGTCCCCGGAACCGGGTACCCGGCTAGGCGAGAAGCCGGACCAAGGCCCGGAACGCCCGGCCCCGGTGGGATCGGGCGTTCTTCTCCTCGGGGGGAAGCTCGGCGAACGTGCGGCCATCTCCGTCGTCGGGGACGAAGACGGGGTCGTAACCGAACCCGCCCGTGCCCCGGGGCGAGAGGGCGACCGTCCCCTGGCAGGTGCCCTCGGCCACCACCTCGGAGCCGTCGGGCCAGGCCACCACGGCCACCGTCCGCCACCTGGCCCGGCGGTCCGCCACCCCCTCCAGGTCGTCCAGCAGCCTGGCCACGTTGTCGGCGTAGGTGGCGCCGGGACCCGCCCACCGGGCGGTGCGCACCCCCGGGGCGCCGCCCAGGGCCTCCACCTCCAGGCCGGTGTCGTCGGCCACCGCCGCCGCCCCGGTGGCCAGAGCCACGGCCCGGGCCTTGGTGCGGGCGTTCTCCTCCAGGGTGGCGCCGCCCTCGGCGGGGACGGGCAGGCCGGGGGGCCGGGGGGCCAGCTCCACGCCGGCCTGCTCTCCCAGGAGCACGGCGATCTCGGCCGCCTTGTCGGGGTTGGCGGTGGCCAGGACCAGCCTCACCGGAGGGGGCCGGCCCGCCGCGGCGGAGGCGGCGTGGCCAGGGCCTGGGCCTGGGCGGCCAGGACCTGGCCGATCCCCGACCCGGCCAGCTCGAGGAGCTGGTCGAGCTCGCCCCGGGTGAAGGCCATGCCCTCGGCGGTCCCCTGGACCTCGACGTAGCGGCCCGACCCGTTCATCACCACGTTCATGTCCACCTCGGCCCTGGCGTCCTCGGCGTAGGCCAGGTCGAGGAGGGGGACGGCGTCGACGATGCCCACCGAGACGGCGGCGCAGGCCTGGCTGAGGGGGTGGGCGGCCAGGCGGCCGGTCGCCACCATCCGGCTGCAGGCGTCGTGGAGGGCCACGTAGCCGCCGCAGATGGCGGCGGTGCGGGTGCCGCCGTCGGCCTGGAGGACGTCGCAGTCGACGGTCACCACCACCTCGGCCAGGGCCCCGAGGTCGGCGACCGACCGCAGGGCCCGGCCGATCAGCCGCTGGATCTCCTGGGTCCGCCCCGAGGGGCGGCCCCGGGCCACCTCCCGGGGCACCCGTTCGGCGCCGGACCCGGGCAGCATGGCGTACTCGGCCGTCACCCACCCCCGCCCCGACCCCCGCAGCCAGCGGGGCACCTCCTCGCCGGGCGAGGCGGTGCACAGCACCCGGGTCTGACCGAAGCTGACCAGCACCGAGCCCGCCGCCGCCTCGGTGAAGTCCCGCTCGAAGCGGACCGGCCGCAGCTCGTCCCCGGCCCGTCCGTCGGCGCGGGGCGCCCCCGGGCCCACGGTCACCCGCCGACCTCGTAGCGGGCGTCGATCCGGGCCACCTCGACCGGCGCCCCGAAGGCGGCGGTGCCGTCGGCGCGGGCCCGGCCGGGGTCCACACCGGGCTGGAGGTGGGTGAGCACCAGCCGGGCGGCGCCGGCGGCGCGGGCCGACTCCCCGGCCTGGCGGGCGGTGAGGTGCTGGAACCGGTCCTCGTCGCCGGCGGGCAGGGTGGCCTCGCACAGTGCCAGGCCCAGCCCCGGGCCCAGCTCGGACAGCGACCAGCCCGCCCCGGTGTCGGCGGTGTAGCCGAGGGAGGCGCCGTCGCCGTCGACGCGCACCGCCAGGGTCTCGGGGGGGTGGTCGGTTCGGGAGAAGCCCAGCCCGAGGCCGCCGATGGCCACCGTGGCCCCGTCGGCCACCACCTGCCAGTCGAATGCGGGTCGGAGCTCCCCGTTGACCTCGCCGGCCAGGCGGCGGACCTCGGCCGGGGACACCACCGGCACGCCGCGGCGTACCCGGATGTGGCGGAGCACGTTGTGGTAGGGCAGCACGTCGACCCAGTGGTCGGGGTGGGCATGGCTGAGGACCACGGCGTCGAGGTCGTCGAGGTCGAGGTGGCGCTGGAGGTGGGCCAGGGTCCCCGGGCCGGCGTCCAGCCACACCGACACCCCCCCACCCTGCACCAGGTAGCCGCTGCACGCCCCCCCCGGGCCGGCGTAGGAGCCCGAGCACCCGAGCACGGTGACAGTGAGGCTCATCCCGGCGGCCATGCCACCGGCTCTACCGGGCCCAGCTCGGGGCCGAGGAGGCCGCGCCCGAGGTCGGCGAACCAGGCGGCGTCGCCCGAGGACACGAACCGCCGCCGCCCGGGCCCCGCCCCGGGGTCCCGGGCCAGGCCCGTGGCCCCGAGGGAAGAGCGCACCGCGAAGGCGGTCTCGTCGGCCGACGACACCAGCACCACCTCCCTCCCGACCACGTCGCTGATGGTACGTGCGAGGAACGGGTAGTGGGTGCAGCCCAGCAGCAGGGTGTCCACCCCGGCGGCGCGGACCGGCGCCAGCAGCCGCTCGGCCAGGACGTGGACCTGGTCTCCGGCCGTCTCGCCCCGCTCCACGAACTCCACGAAGCCGGGGCAGGCGGCGCAGGTCAGCACCACCCCCGGGTCGGCGGCGGCGACCGCCCGCTGGTAGGCGCCCGAGGCGATGGTCCCCACCGTGCCGATGACCCCGACCCGCCCGCTGCGGGTGGCGGCCAGGGCCCCCCTTACGCCGGGCTCGATCACGCCCGCCACCGGGACGGGGAGGGCGGCGGCCAGCTCATCGAGAGCCGTGGCGGCGGCGGTGTTGCAGGCCACGACGACCAGCTTGGCCCCCTCCCGCTCCACCAGGTGACGGGCGATCTGGTGGGCGAAGGCCCGCACCTGGTCGGGGTTGCGGGGGCCGTAGGGGTAGCGGGCAGTGTCGCCCACGTACACCAGGTGCTCGGCGGGGAGCAGGTCGATCACCGCCCGGGCCACGGTCAGCCCGCCCACGCCGCTGTCGAACATGCCGACCGGCGCCTCTTCCACCCCGGCCCGGCTCACCCCGTCCCTGCCCGTCGAGCCCCCACGACGGAGCCGGTCAGAAGTAGATGGTCCGCTCGGCCCGCTCGCTGACCTCGTCCAGGTCGGCGGTCCAGGCTCCGCTGGAGAGGTACTTCCACCCCCCGTCGGCCAGGATGGTGACCACGGTGCCCTCCTCGATGCGCTCGGCACAGCGGACCGCTCCAGCCATGGCCGCCCCCGAGGAGATGCCGGCGAAGATTCCCACGTCGAGGAGGCGGCGGGTCCACTCCACCGATTCCCGGGCACGCACGATCATCTTTCGGTCCAGCAGCGCGAAGCCGTCGTTGTCGGCCAGCACCGGGGGGATGAACCCCTCGGCCAGGTTCTTCAGACCGTCGACGGTCTCCCCCGCCGGCGGCTCGATGGCCCACACCTCCACCGCCGGGTTGCGCTCCTTGAGGAACCGGGCCACGCCCACCAGGGTGCCGGCGGTACCCAGTCCGGCCACGAAGTGGGTGACCTCGGGGCAGTCCCGCCAGATCTCAGGGCCGGTGCCCTCGTAGTGGGCCTTGGGGTTGGCGGGGTTGCCGTACTGGTAGGGGAAGTACCACTCGGGGTGCTCGGCGGCCAGGGCCTGGGCCCGGCGCATGGCGCCGTTGGAGCCCTCGGCTGGCGGCGAGGACAGGATCTCCGCCCCCCACACCTCCAGCAGCTGGCGACGCTCGACCGAGACGTTGTCGGGCAGCACGACCTTCAGGTGGTAGCCCCGGACCCGGCAGATCAGCGCCAGGGCGATGCCGGTGTTGCCCGACGAGGACTCGATCACCACCGACCCCGGCCCCAGGCGCCCCTCCTTCTCCGCCTCCTCGACCATGGCCAGAGCGGCCCTGTCCTTCAGGGAGCCGCCGGGGTTCTGCCCCTCCAGCTTGGCCAGGATGCGGACCCTGGGCTCGGGGCTGAGCTCGGAGACCTCGACCAGGGGGGTGTTGCCGACCAGGTCGAGCACCGAGTCGTAGGCGGCCACCGTCGCCCCCTACCGGAGGCCACCGGCGACGGCGGGCACGATCGAGACCTCGGCGCCGTCACGCACCGGCGTGGCCAGGCCGTCGAGGAAGCGCACGTCCTCGTCGTCGACGTAGACGTTCACGAACCGGTGGAGCTCGCCGTCGGACGACTTCAGGTGGGAGACCACGGTAGGGAACTGGCGGACCAGGTCGTCGACCACCTCGCCGATCGTGGTGCCCTGGGCCACCACCCGCGCCTGGCCCCCGGCGTGGCTCCGCAGGGCGGCGGGCAGGCGGACGTTGACCGGCACCAGGTGCCTCCCGGGAAAAGTTGACTGGTTCACTGATGATTCTACCGGTCGTGAAGGACGACGGGCTCCTCGGAGATGTTCCCGTCGACGATCCGGTAGGAGCGCAGCACGGGCTCGGGGTGGCGCAGGGACACGACCACGTAGTGCCACCCGGGGTCGGGCGCCTGGGCCACGTCGGTGGGCGAGGGGTACGCCTCGGTGTGGGTGTGGGAGTGGGCCACCCCGGTGAGCTCGAGGCCCCGGGCCTCGGCGTCGCGGTCGGCGTGGAGGTGCTGGCGGGGGTCCAGCGTGTACACCCGGGCCGACCCGGCCAGGTTCCGGCACGGGTAGAAGACCTCGACGGGGCCGTCGGGCCGACCGCCCAGCAGCCCACACGCCTCGTCGGGGAGCCCGTCGAGGCTGTGGGCCACGATCTCGAGCCACTGGCGACGTCGGATCTGGAGCACGACCGGCGAGGTTACCCTCGGAGGCCGTGATCCCCCGAGACGCCGCCCCCGGCCCCACCGTCGTCGCCACCAACCGCCGGGCCCGACACGACTACGACATCCTCGACACCTACGAGTGCGGGATCGCCCTCCGGGGCAGCGAGGTCAAGTCGCTGCGCGGCGCCAAGGCCCAGCTGGCCGACAGCTACGCCTACCTCCGAGACGCCGAGGTGTGGCTCAAGGGCGTGCACATCGCCCCCTACGCCCACAGCCACGGGGTCGACGGCCACGATCCCGAGCGGGAGCGCAAGCTCCTGCTCCACCGGGCCGAGATCGAGCACATCCGCCGGCGCCTGGAGCGGGAGGGCCAGTTGACCCTGGTGCCCCTGCGCCTGTACTTCAGCGGCTCGCAGGCGAAGGTGGAGCTGGCCCTGGCCCGGGGCCGCAAGCGCCACGACAAGCGGCGCGCCATCGCCGAGCGCGACGCCGACCGGGAGGTGGAGCGGGCCTTGGCGGCGCGGCGCCGGCGGGGCTGAGCCCCGCGC
>JBOGHU010000104.1:0-16061 GCA_050742255.1 Acidimicrobiales bacterium | reverse complement strand
GCACGGAGCTACTCGACACGTTGGAGCTTCTCCGGCGGGAGGAGGAGCGCCAACAGGCCCGGATCGAGGGCCACAAGGCGGAAGCTGAGGAGGTGCTGGCCGAGCTGGAGCTCCAGCGAGAGGAGCTGGAGGCCAACCTGGCGGTGGTGGAGGCCCTCAAGGCGGAGGCCGACGCCGCTTACGCCCAGGCCGATTCGCTGCTGGCCGACATAGATGCCCAGATCCGGGCGGCCGAGCAGCACAGGGAGGGACTGGAGGCAGACGCCGCCCGCCTCGAAGACGAGATCGCCCAACTCCAGCGGGAAGCGGAGGACGAAGGTGGGGCAGCCAGCGGCGGGTCGGGCGCCTTGGCCTGGCCGGTCGGCGGGCCCGTGGTGTCGCCGTTCGGGTGGCGCATCCACCCCATCTTCGGGACCAGGAAGCTCCACACCGGGATCGACATCGACGCCGCCCACGGCGCCCCCATCGGGGCGTCGGGGGACGGGACGGTGATCCTCGCCACCAGCTACGGGGGTTACGGCAACGCGGTGGTGATCGACCATGGTGGGGGCCTGAGCACCCTCTACGCCCACCAGTCGCAGATCGCCGTCTCGTTTGGCCAGCGGGTGTCGCGTGGCGAGCTGGTCGGCTACATCGGCTGCACGGGGCACTGCACCGGTCCCCAACTTCATTTCGAGCCCCGGGTGTGGGGATCGCCGGTCGACCCTATGCAGGACCTCGGCGGATGAAGGTCGTTGCGTCCAACCGTCGTGCCCGGCACGACTACCACCTGGTCGAGACCTACGAAGCCGGGATGGCGCTCCAAGGGTCGGAGGTGAAGAGCCTGCGGGACGGGCGGGCGAACCTCAAGGACTCTTTCGCCCACGTGAGGGGCGGGGAGTTGTGGCTGGTCGGCGTCTACATCGCCCCATACGACTTCTCCCGCGGCGGCGGCCACGACCCGGAGAGAGACCGCAAGCTGCTCCTCCACCGCCGGGAGATCGACCGCATCGCCGGGAAGCTGGCCGAGCAGGGGCTGACACTGGTGCCGCTCCGGATCTACTTCAAGGAGGGGAAGGCCAAGGTGGAGTTGGGTCTCGGCAGGGGCAAGAGGAGCTACGACAAGCGGCAGGCGATCCGGGAGCGGGAGCAGCGGCGGGAGATGGACCGGGCGATCAGACGGGCCGGCCGCTGAGGTGGAGGGCGAACCCGGGTTTCCACCGTGGGGGGCAGGGGCCCTGGGGGATGGTCCTCGTCCGGCTGGTACCAATGGGCCGACACGCGTTGAGGGGAGCGACGGTCAGGCCGCTCCCCTCCACTAGAAGATCGGATTGCGACGGTTGGAGGCGGGGGCGCGCCCACTTCCGCGTTCCGATCGTCTTGTCATGAGGGTCGCGCCGGGGTTGGCGGCGTTACAGGGATGCGATGACGATGGGGAAGCGTTAGCCTGAGGTACAACCCCAAGGGGGTGACGTGGTTTCGACGTTGAGTGTCGAAGCGCCGGAAGCGAGCCGAGGTCTCCGGAGTCCTCGTTAAAGAGCCGGAACCAACCAACAAGTGCCGAAGACAACTTCGCACTGGCTGCCTAAGTAGCGCAGCCCGTCCGCCCGGTGGGCGCCTGCCTCGCCGGTGTCGGGCGCCGCAATGCAGGCTGCCCCCGGCGGGGCTCCGGGACCGCCGGGTCAAGCACAACTCCGGATAGGCCGGCGGGAAACTAGCCGTCAGAGTCCCATCGGCCGAAAGCTCGCTGATGGCTGCGCTCGGAGATGCCGGCGCAGAGGGCTCAGCGGACCCGGGTTCGACTCCCGGCACCTCCACTTGATCTCGGCATAGAGGTCGCCAACTACCAATCCGCTCTCTGGCGGCCGGACAGGACAACCAGTCCGGGAAAGTCCTCCCTTGGGGTCCGGTTGCTGCGCCACTGGGCGGCACAGGTACCCACCATCGGCCGGCGACGGGACGATTCGTTGCGTTCCCGCACCACGTGGGCCTGGCCGCACTCGTCCTCTTGCCGGCCTGTTGGCCCGGCCGGGGCGGCGCCCGGTCGCCCACGTGTAGGTCGATGGGAATGCCCACGCCTGTCTCTGAGGGGAGTTCGACGTCGAGCGGGGCCGTCGCGACAGGATCGGGTCGTGGTCCTGGACCAACAGCATCACGTCGGCATGGGTGGCTGCGAAAGCGAGCTCACGATCCACAAGTTGACGGTTCTAGGGCGCTGGCTGCTCGGAGTTGTGAGAGCCGGAGAGTCAGTCGTTCGGCGGCTCGATCGCATCATTGGGCAGACCGAGGCCCGTCCAGGACGATGCCCTCTGTCGAGGATCACGCCTCCCACGTGATCCCCGTCCTGTGGACGGGTCAGCACCCAGTGGCGTGTGCGAGCGCTCGACAGACCTGCTGCATGCGCTCAGGCCCCAGCCGCGTAATGCGCTCCGTCAGGTAGACGCGCGGCTCGCTCGTGACGTTGTCGAGGTTGACAACACAGGGACGCGGCATGCCGTCCTCTTCGTCGATGGGCACCTCTGTCGGAAGCTGTCGATGGACGGTGGTGATCAGGGCGGCCATCACCGAGGACAGTCGAGCGGCGACGGTGTCCCTGGTGAGGATCAGCACCGGTCGACGGCCCCAGTCCGGGCTCTCCGACCACCAGACCTCGCCGCGAGCTACCACGGTTCGTGTCCGGCGGCACGTTCCTCGGCGTCGAGCCGGCGGTGCGCATCGCGGGCGGCCGCGGTGGTGAACGGCGTGGGATCGCCCCACTCATCCGGCGTGCTCTGCGGGATTCACTCGTAACCAGCGAGGATCTGCCGCGAGATCTCACTCTCGTAGTCGCTCCCCAGATACGCCTCAACTGCCTCTCGAATGACCTGGCTCCTCGATACGCCACGCTTGGCGGCGCGTTGGTCGAGGAGGGCGAGCAGGGTGTCGTTGAGCTGCACGAGGGTCTGGGTGCGTGTCATGACCATATGGTAGCCCATGACATCTCAGTTCTGCCGAGCCGCTCGAGGCAGACCAACGATCCGAGATGGCGGTTCGTTGGAACTCACCTGGGGGTGGAGCCACTGTGAGGAGGAACCTCAGTCGGAGTGGTGCTCGCGTTGGTCTGACACCCTCTCACGGTCGACGTGGATGGTGGGCGACAGCCAGGCTGCCAGCAGCGATACGCCCCCGATGGCGGCGTACAACCACCCAGTGGCCGAGTCGGTACCGAAGGCGCCCTGGAAAGCGGCCGGCTCGATGGCCAGGATGATCCCGAAGGCCAGGGAGATCACTCCCAGGGTAGTCAGCGACCCGCGTACCTGATAAGTGCCGCCGGCCCCGGCCAGGAACAGGAGGCCGACGATGATCTCGACGATCCCGAAAAGGGCAGTGTGCCCGAACCCGGCTACCTCGGTGGTATCGCCCGGCAGTCCCGCCGCGAAGCCCGTGCGGGCCAAGGCGACACCTCCCAGCACGATCAGGAACAGCCCGATCCCGGCCGCGACGATCTGAGCAGGGCTCCAGGTTCGCCGGTCGACGGACCGCTTGGAAACCACCGATCGGCCCTCTTCGTGATGTTGCTCGTGGTTTGTCATGAAGTCTTCACCCCTTCCATAGGCTGGGGCGCCGACCTGGCGCCCCTGAGGAGACTGGTACCCGCTCGGCGGCCCGGTGAAACCCTCACAGGCCCAGGCGGAGCTGGTCGCCCACTGTGCTGGGGCCGATTGGGGCGGGGGCATGGCCTCGAGCAGACTGCTGGGAAGGCGGCCGGCGGCGCCGCCCGACCATCGCGCCCACCAGTCGGGCGAGGCGCCGGCGCAGCGCGGCCGGAGGGTAGGCTCGGGCCCCGTACATCTCCCGGTAGGCGGGGAGGAGGTCGGGGCGGGCCAGTGCCAGCCACCCCAGGTACTGCTCCCGGGCCCCGGGGCGCAGGTGCAGGAGGATGGGCGAGACGAAGGTGGCGCCGGCTTCCAGGCATGCCTCCACCACCTCTCGGAGCTGCTCGGGGTGGTCGGACAGGCCGGGCAACACCGGCGCCAGCAGCACCCCCGACGGGATCCCCGCCCGGTTGAGGCGGGCAAGGGCCTCCACCCGCTTGCGGGGGTGGGGTGTGCCGGGCTCGGTCGTCCGCCACACTTCTTCGTCGAGCGTGCCGATCGAGAGGTCAACCCGTACCTCGGTTCGCCAGGCGGCCTCGGTCAGCACGTCCAGGTCCCGCAGCACCAGGGGTGATTTGGTGAGGATCGAGAAAGGGTTACCTCTCCGCCCGAGCACCTGCACGATGCCCCGCGTGAGCCGGTACTTGCCCTCCGCCGGCTGGTAGGGGTCGGTGTTGGTCCCCATGGCGATGGGCTCGCCCGCCCACCGCCGAGGGTCGAGCTCGGCCCGCAGCCGCTCGACGGCGTTGACCTTCACCACCACCTGGCGCTCGAATCCCTCGTCGACGTCGAGGCCCAGGTATTCGTGGCTGGGGCGAGCGAAGCAGTACGTGCAGGCGTGGCTGCAGCCCCGGTAGGCGTTGATGGTGTGCCGGAAGGGCAGCCGCCCCGAGCGGGGAAGGGTGTTGATGATCCGGTGGGCCCGGACGTGGAGGAACTCCATCCCCCGGAACGCCCCCGTCCCCCGGCGCCGCTCCAGCATCTCCCGGCCGGTGTCGACGAAGAGAGCGCCCTGCCCGTCGTCGTCGTCGACTCGCCACCGGAACCCGGCTCCACGCTGGCCCACGCCCCAGAGGCTAGCGAACGCCCGTTCGCCACGCCACCCCGATGTGGCCGCCCTGCACCTCACTCCGGGGCCCGGGCCTCGAGGGCCGTCCCCCCGCCGAGGAGCACCTGCCCGCCGGCCACGGCCAGCAGCTGGCCCTGGTCTGCGCCGATGCCGGCGGCGCCCAGGCGGTCACCGCTGGCGGCGTCCAGCACGACGAGCTCGTCTCCGGCCACCGCCACCCGGGTGCCGTCGGTTGCGATCCGCAGGCCGTTTCGGGTGCCCGTCTCCCACCGCCACACCTCCTCGCCCGAGTCCCGATCGAGGGAGGCCACCCCCCCGTTCCCCAGCAGCACGACGATGGCGGAACCGGCGACGGCCACGTCGCGAACCGCACCGCCAGGGGCGGCCGCCCACCGCCGGGCCCCGTCGGCCAGCCGCTGGGCCACGACGGTCTCGTGCTGGACGGCCACCGCCAGCCCCCCCGTCACCGCCAGCTCCCGCGCCACCGCCGGCCCGCCGCCACCTCCGTCTGCGGCCTCGGCCCAACGCTCCTGGCCGTTGGTGGCGTCGAGGGCGACGAGCCGGCCCGGGGTCGCCACGATCACCACGCCCTCGCCCGCGGCGATCCCCGTCACTCCCGCCACCGGGTACCGCCAGCGCTCCTCGCCGGTGCGGGAGTCGAGGGCGACCACCTCGCCGGCTGTGGCCACGTGGAGCCGGTCGTCCCCCGGGACCGGGGGGCCCGAGGGCACCGCCGTGGTGGTGTACCGCCACCGCTCCTCGCCGGTCCCGGCGTCCACGGCGAAGACGTGGCCGCCCCCACCGGCGGGGCGCTCGGTCGCCACGTACACGAGGCCCCCGCCGGCGGCGGGGCCGGCCACCGCCGCCTCGGTCGTCTCCAGGCGCCACCGGGGCCGTCCCTGGGCCAGTCCGACGCCGATCACCGTCCCCACCCGGGTGGCCACGTACATCGAGGCTCCCTCCACGGCGGCGGGAGCGACCAGGGAGGCGTCGAGCCGCACCCGCCAGCCGGTGGCCAGGCCCGGCACCGGGTCCCGGGCGACGGCGCTGGCCACCACCCCAACCAGCCCCGCCACCAGCGCCGGGGCCAGGGCGACGGCCACGACCCGCCACCGCCGCCGGGAGCGGGTGCTCTCCTCGTCGACCTGGGGCCGCAGTGGGAGGAGACCGCACGACGGGCACCGTCGGGCGGGGGTGAGGGGGGCGGTGCTGCCGCACACCGGGCACCGCCGGGCCGGCGGCGGCACCGCCGGGACGGCCGGTCGGGGCGGGGGCTCGGGCACCGGCATCAGCCGCTCCGCCGGGGGGATCACCGCCGGGCTGACGGTACCCTGCCGCGGTGGTGACGACGACCGAGACCCGCCTGGAGCGCATACTGGGCATGCTCCGCCAGGAGGGTGGGAGGGTGACCACGGCCCGGCGGGCCGTCCTGGGCGCCCTCCTCGAGCACCGGGAGCACATCACCGCCGACGAGCTGGCCGAGGTGGTGCAGGTCCGCCACCCCGACGTCCACCTGTCCACCGTGTACCGCACCCTCGACGCCTTCGAGCGGCTGGGCGTGGTCACCCACGTCCACCTGGGCCACGGCCGGGCCATCTACCACCTGACCGACGAGATCCACCACCACGCCGTGTGCGAGCGCTGCGACACGGTGGTGGAGCTCCCCCTGGCCGTGGTGGGCGACCTGTCGGCCCGCCTCCGCTCCGAGTTCGGGTTCGAGGTAGACGCCCACCACTTCGCCCTGGTGGGCCGGTGCGCCCGGTGCGCGGCCGAGGCCGGCGTCGAGGATGGCGGGGCCGACCACTAGTCCCCGAAGACGGCGATGGTGAAGGTCCCGTAGGCGAACAGCACCGCCGTCCCGGTGTACAAGAGGGCTTTCACCCAGGCCCGCGCCGGCCGTGACCGGACGTAGTCGTCGATGCTCCACCGCACGCCGTTGAGCCCGTGGGCCAGGGCCAGGGCCAGCAGGGTCCAGTCGAAGAGCCGCCACAGGGGGTTGTCCCAGCGGGCGGCGATGAAGTCGGCGTCGGTGTCCACCACGTCGTTGAGGATGTGGGTGATGGCGAAGTGGACCAGGGCCAGGAAGACCAGCACCAGCCCCGAGACCCTCATGAAGAGCCACGACCAGGTCTCGAAGCTGGGTCGGGTCGGGCGGTCGCGGACGGGTGTGGTCGCGGTCACGCCAGGGTCCCCTCGAGGAACGGCCTCATGATGATGTAGGCCCCCGGCACCCCGCCGGCCAGGGTGAGGACCACCACCCAGACCAGCAGCCGGCGCTCGTTGGCGACCATGCCGGGGAAGAAGTCGACGACCACGATGCGCAGGCCGTTGAGGGCGTGGAACAGCAGGCCGAAGAGGAGGCCGACCTCGAACAGGCGGAGCAGCACGTTCCCGTACAGCCGGTGCACCTCGTCGTAGAGGTCAGGGTCGATCTCGACCAGGGAGACGTCGACGATGTGCAGCAGCAGGAAGGCGAAGACGAGGAACCCCGAGATCCGGTGGCCCACGAAGGCCCACTGCCCCGACCGCCCCCGGTACACGAGCGCGCTCGGGGGGACCCGGGTCTCGGTGGGCGCCGGTGCCGGCTGCGCCATCAGCGCCGCCCGAACCAGCGATCGCCCCACATCGTCGACGAGACCACGTAGACGGCGAAGGCCATCACCACCACGGTCACCACCCCCAGGGCGACGGCGAACACCGCCTGCGGTGCGGACATCCCCGCCAACCTACCGGTCCCACCCGGCCTGGGCGCCGCCGGATCGAGTGGCGGGGCCAGCCAGCACCTCCGCCCCCCCGAGGTGGGGGCGGAGGGCTTCGGGCACCCCCACGGCGCCGTCGGGACGGCGGTTGGCCTCCACCACGGCCGCCCACACCCGGGGCACGGCCAGAGCCGAGCCGTTGAGGGTGTGCACCGGCTCGACCGTGGAGTCGACGGCACGCCGGTAGCGGATGTTGGCCCGGCGGGCCTGGAAGTCGCCGAACCACGAGATCGATGACACCTCCAGCCACTGGTCGCACCCGGGGGCGTAGACCTCTAGGTCGAAGCAGCGCCGGGCCGAGAAGCCGAGGTCGCCGGCGCAGAGGTCGACCACCCGGTAGGTGAGCCCGAGGGCGGCGAGGGGCGCCTCGGCCCGGGCCACCAGCTCGGCGTGGACCTCCCCGGCCTGCTCGGGGGTGGTGTAGGCGAGGATCTCGACCTTGTCGAACTCGTGGACCCGCTGCAGGCCCCGGGTCTCCCGCCCCGCCGCCCCCGCCTCCCGGCGGAAGCACGAGGTGTGGGCCATGAGCCGCACCGGGAGCTGCTCCTCGGCCAGGATCTCGTCGCGCGCCAGCGAGGTCAGGGGCACCTCGCCGGTGGGCACCGCCCACAGGTCGTCGCGCGCCACGTGGTAGGCGTCATCGGCGAACCTGGGCAGGTGGCCGGTGGCCACCATGGTCTCGGTGCGCACGAGGGTGGGGGGGCGGATCTCCTCGAAGGCGTCGGCGTTGGCGTCGATGCCGAGGGCCACCAGCGCCCGGACCAGCCGGGCGCCCGCGCCCCGGTAGGCGACGAACATCGAACCCGACAGCTTGGCCCCCCGCTCGAGGTCGAGGATCCCCAGCTCGGTCCCGATCTCCCAGTGGGGCACCCGCTGGTGCGCGGCCCAGGTCCGCTCCCCGCCCACGGTGCGCACCACCGGGTTGTCGCCGGTGCCCGACCCGTCAGGGGCGTCGTCCGCCGGCGGGTTGGGGATCTCGAGCAGCCGCTCCCGCAGCTCGGCGGCCACCGCGTCGGCCTCCGTCGCCAGCGTCGCGGCCTGGTCCCCGAGGGCCCGGCTGCGGGCGATCACGTCGGCGGCGGCCTCGTCGCTCCCCTGCCGGCGCAGGGCCCCCACCTCCTGGGACAGCAGGTTGACCTCGGTGCGCAGCCGGTCCCGGTCGGAGACCAGCTGGCGGTGACGCCGGTCGAGCGCCGCCAGCCCGTCGAGCTCGGCGGGGCCCACGCCCTTCCGGGCCAGGCCCGCCTTGAGGGAGTCGAGCTCGTTGCGCAGCCGGCGGACGTCGAGCATGGCCCACGACGGTAGCCTGGCGCCCGACCGAGACCGTTGGCTAGGCACGGGGATGGAGTGGCTCCAGGCGCCTGACTACTGGCTGGCCCGCCTCGTCTTCCAGCGGGCGCTGGGTGCCGTCTACCTGGTCGCCTTCCTCGTGGCGCTCAACCAGTTCCGGCCCCTGCTCGGCGAGGCGGGCCTGCTCCCCGTGCCGCGGTTCCTCGAGGCCGTCCCGTTCCGGCGGGCGCCCAGCATCTTCCACCTCCGCTACTCCGACCGGTTGCTGGCGGCGGTGGCCTGGGGTGGCGTGCTGCTGGCGGGGGCGGCGGTGGCAGGGCTGTCGGAGGCGGGACCGATCTGGTTCTCGGCGCTGGTCTGGTCGGCCCTGTGGGCCCTCTACCTCTCCATCGTCAACGTGGGCCAGGTCTTCTACGCCTTCGGGTGGGAGTCGCTGCTGCTCGAGGCCGGCTTCCTGGCCATCTTCCTGGGCCCGGCCGACATGGCGCCACCGACCCTGGTCATCGTGGCGATCCGCTGGCTCCTCTTCCGCCTCGAGGTGGGCGCCGGGCTGATCAAGCTCCGCGGCGACCGCTGCTGGCGGGACCTCACCTGCCTCCACTACCACCACGAGACCCAGCCCCTGCCGAACCCGTTGAGCTGGTTCTTCCACCACCTGCCCGAACCCGTCCACAAGGTCGAGGTCGTGGCCAACCACTTCGCCCAGTTGGTGGTGCCGGTCGGCCTGTTCGCCCCCCAGCCCCTCGCCAGCGTGGCCGGCGCCACGATCGTTGCCACCCAGGGGTGGCTGCTCGTCAGCGGGAACTTCTCCTGGCTCAACGTCCTGACCGTCGTGCTGGCGGCGGCCAGCTTCGACGACGCCGTGCTGGGCCCGTTCGTGCCCGCCCGCCCCGGTCCTCTCGCCCCTCCCCCCGGCTGGCACCAGGCGGCGGTGGTGGCCCTGGCCGTCCTCGTCGCCGGGCTGAGCTGGCGGGTCGTCCGCAACATGGCCTCCCGCCGCCAGCGCATGAACACCAGCTTCGACCCCCTCCACCTGGTCAACACCTACGGCGCCTTCGGGAGCGTCACCCGTCAGCGCTACGAGGTCGTCCTGGAGGGCACCGACGCGGCGGTGCTCGATGCCGCCACGGCGTGGGCGGAGTACGAGTTCAAGGGCAAGCCGGGCGACCCGAGCCGCCGGCCCCCCCAGGTGGCTCCCTACCACCTGCGGCTTGACTGGCTGATGTGGTTCGTAGCCCTCCGGGGCCCCATGGACCACCGGTGGCTCCTGGCCCTGGTCCGCAGGCTCCTGCGGAACGACCGCCCCACCCTGAGGCTCCTGCGGACCAACCCCTTCCCCGACCGGCCACCGGCCTTCGTGCGCGCCAGGTTGTACCGGTACCGCTTCACCACCCGAGAGGAGCGCCGGGAGACCGGGGCGTGGTGGGTGAGGACGCCGGTGGGCGAGCTCCTCCGTCCGCTGTCCCTGGGTGAGGGCGACGATGCGCACCGGCCGCCCCCGCCGCCTCCGCCCCTCTGACCAGGGACCCCAGTGGACTCGGGCCCCGGGCCTCGGCCCCTTCCGTCCGCCCGGCACTCGTCGTCGGCGTCCCCGGGGAAGGCGGCCCAGGTCGGCGGCGATCCCCGAGAGGTTGGGGGTGAGGACCCGGGTGCAACGAGCAGCGGGCGGAGCCGCACCGGAACGAGATCCTGCCGCGGAGATGCCCCCAGGGGAGTGTCGCGCCCGAAGCGGTCGCTGGCCTCGAGGGCCCGCACCGGGCCTTGGCTCTACGGCGCCGCACGAGGGAGCGTGTGGCGGCCACCACCTCCGGCGCCCGGGGACGGTAGGGACCCGTCCCCGTCGCCCCTACCGTCCTCCGCCCCGTCGTCTGGGTAGGCCGCCCACCCCGGAGCAGGCCAGGTCGGCCCGTCCGAGGCCCCCTCCACCTGGAGGTGGGGCAGCCACCCCAGCCAGCGGGGCAGGTACCAGTTGCAGTGTCCCAGCAGCTTCATGCTGGCGGGAGCCAGCACCGAGCGGACGATGGTGGCGTCGATGAGCACGGCCACGCCCAGCCCGAAGCCCATCTGCTGGAAGGCGACCATCCTGCCGGCGGCGAAGCCCGAGAAGACGGCGACCATGATGAGGGCGGCCCCGGTGATGATGCCGGCGGTGGTGCGCAGCCCGTAGGCCACCGACTCGGTGTTGTCCCCGGTCTGGTCGAAGTGCTCCCGGATCCGTGACAGCAGGAAGACGTGGTAGTCCATCGACAGCCCGAACAGCACCGAGAGCAGGAACAGGGGCAGCCAGGCCTCGATCACCTCGACCTGCTGGAACCCCAGCACCCCCACCCCCACCCCCCTCTGGCTCACCAGCACGATCAGCCCGTAGGCGGCCCCCACCGAGAGCAGGTTCATGGCGATCGCCTTGAGCGGCACCACGATGGAGCGGAAGGCGACGGTCAGCAGCACGACCGACAGCCCCAGCACGAACCCGAACACGATCGGCAGGTAGCGGTCGGTCACGTCGAAGAAGTCCTTGTTGAAGGCGGTCTCCCTGCCGACCAGGGCCCTGGCCCCGCCGGGGGCGAAGGCCTGCGGCACGTAGTCCTCCCGGACCCGCTCGATGGCCGCCACCGCCGCCTCGCTGGCAGGATCGCCCCGGAGGGGGGCGGAGACCAGGGCCAGGTCGCCGGTGGGGTTGACCTCCACCTCGGGGGGCCCGAAGAACGGGTCGGCCCGCAGGTCGCCACGCAGGCTCTCGATGCCCCCCTGCACCTCGGGCGTGTAGATGTCGCCGTCGACGACGATCTCCACCGGGGCGCCCAGGCCGCCGGGGAAGTCCCGGACCAGCGACGTGAACGCCTGCTTGGAGGGGAGCTCGTCGGGCACCGTGGTCACCCCCGAGAACCCCGTGCTCATGTCGAAGGCGGAGACGGCGGCCACCACGAGCAGGCCCCCTCCCACCACCAGGCTGGCCACGGGGCGGGCCATCACCCCCCGGGTGACCGTGTCCCAGAACCCGCCGGGGCGGGGCCCCGCGGCCGGGCGCCGCTGCCGGACCCTCAAGGCGTCGATGCGGTCACCCAGCAGGCCCAGGACGGCGGGCAGCACGTCAGGGAGGCGGCCACCGCCACCACCACCAAGATGGCTCCCGCCGCCAGGCTGCGGAAGTTGGTGTTGGGGACGAGGATCATGCCCAGCAGGGCCAGCACCACGGTCATGCCGCTGAAGAACACGGCCCGGCTGGCCGTGGCCCCGGTGGCCTCGATTGGCCGCCAGCTTCTGCCGGCCCCGCTGGCGCTCCTCCCGGTAGCGGGAGACCACGAACAGGGAGTAGTCGATGCCCACGGCCAGGCCCATCATCGTGATCATGTTGGTGACGAAGAACGAGAGCTCGAACGCCTGGCCCACCACGGCGACCAGGGCCACGGCCACGGCGATGGTCATCAGGGCGACGACGATGGGCACCGCCGCCGCCACCACCGCCCCGAAGACCGCCACCAAGATGACCAGGGCACTCACTCTTCGAACTCGTGGGCTTCGAACTTGAGGGTCCTGGCGTTCTCGCTGACGGTGCGGCGGACGTCGTCGTCGAAGCCGTCCTTGGCGCTCGCTTCGATCTCGACCGTGATGGCCACCTCGGCGTCGGCCCGGCCGAGCTGGGCCACGATGGCGTCGGCGATGTCGCCGAGGTCGCGCAGCATGCGCACCGGTTGCACCGACACCCGCCCGTAGAAGCGGGTCTTGGCCGCCGGTCCTGCCGGTTCGGCGGTCGTCCCCCCGGCATCGACCCTCGGTGCTGTGGCTTCGGTCCCCCCCGCCACCTGGCGGGCTTCGAATGCCGCGGCCGCCGCCGCTCGCACCTCGTCCATCTGTCCGGCTGCCGCCGCGGGCTTGACCACCACCGACTCGGCGTCTAGCACCACCGCGGGGTGCTCACCGGCGACCAGACCGCTGAAGCGGCCGCTGGCCTGGTCCACGGCACTGGCGTAGGCGAAGGTGTCCGTGCTCCAGCTGAGCAGGGCCACGCCCTGGCGGACGGCGTCGATCAGCACGCCGGAATCCCGCAGGCGAGGCAGGTACAGGTACTGGCTGTAGTCGCTCCATAGCTGCTTGAGCCCGACGGCGTCACCGCGCCACAGCGGCACCCGGTCGAGGTCCATGCGCAGGCGCACGCCCGAGTAAGTGATGATGAGTGCCTCCTCCCCACCAGCTTGCGGCTCACCCGCACGGCCAGAGGCTCGGCGCCAGTGACCCTGGTCTCGTCCCAGGTGATCGTCGGATCGGTGGGTGTCTGGGAGGGAAGGAGGACCCAGGCGAACGTCTCGCCGATCCGCTGCTTGACGACCTCGTCGAACTGGCCTCCCTTGTCCTCGGCCTGACGGCGCTGGAAGTTGTCGAGGTTGAGCGTCTCCTTGTCGTCGTCGATGGACGACCACGCCAAGAACGTCCGCACCCCCTGGCGCAGCTCGTCGAGGCGGGCCTTGTCGGCGGCGAGGAAGACCACCATGTTGCGGTAGAGGCGATCGCCTGCCGCCCGGCGCTCCAGGAACTGCCCAGCCGCCAGCCGGGCGGGGCTGTCGGCGGTCTTGGACGAGTGCGGGTGCTCAGGACCGAGCACCACCAGGCAGACCTCGGCGTCGTCGGGCACCTCGGCGGGGGTACGGGGGGCGGGGTGGACGTGGGCGAAGTCGCCCCGCTGCCCGGCCTTGGTGGCCGTGGCCAGCCGCCGGCGGATCTCCTCGTCGACGTCGTCGTCGGTGAAGTTCGACGCCGCCCGGTCCTGGGCCAGCCGGGTGACCGAGGGTTGGAGCGAGTACCAGTAGCGGGCGCCGTCCACGTAGAGGTAGGTGGCCTGGTCGCCGAGGCGGCGAAGGGCGTCACCGAAGGTGGCCGGCGACTCGCCGGGCTGGACGCAGCCGAGCTTGATCGAGCGGTCGTCCACGCCCCGGTTGGCCGCCTGCTGCGTGGGTGCCGAGCCCAGGTAGATGGTGCGAGCCACCCGCCGGGTGGCCGAGTAGCGGCCGAGGCTCGGGTTCTCCCGGTCGAGGCGCAGCGGCAGGGCGTTGGGCCCGTCGATGTCGCTCTCGATCACCGGCGTCCACCCCTCCTCCAGATAGCGGGTCAGCTCGGCCGACACGGCCGGGGCGTCGATGGGGATGGTGGCGGGCATCACCAGCAGGCTGGTGTCGTCGCGCTCCCACAGCTCGTGGACCACGGCGGCCATGAGGCGCAGCACTCCGCGGGTACGCTGGAACTTGTCGAGCGTCGACCACTCGCCGTAGAGGCGGTCGAACAGCTCTGGGTGGATGGGGTAGGCCGAGGTCAGCCGCCGCTCGTAGTCGGCCTCCGGGCAGCCCGAGGGGAACTCGGCCCGCTGGCCCCGGTAGAGGTTGCCGAAGGCCTTGACCACGGCGTCTCGCGCCGGGGCGGCGGCCGCCGGGAGGTCGTCGAAGAGGCGCCGGCGCACGATCTCGAAGCCCTTCTCGGCCGACGCCGGCCGCCACGACGACTCCATGCGCCCGACGACGTTTTTCAGCCGCTCGAGCGCCGCCCTGCCCCCCTCGCCGCCGACCTCGATGTCCGACGCCGGGATCGACACCACCAGCAGCGCCCCCTCCACCGAGCGGGCGCCGCTTCCGAGAGGTCCAGCCCGACCAGTCCCTCCACGAAACAGAAGCGCAGGAACGACTTCAGCCCGGCCACGAAGTTCTGCGCCGTCGCCACCGACACCGCCGCCGACTGCCGCAGCACCGCCGAGGTCACATCGGCCGGGATCACCGAGCCGAGCCCGCCTGCCAGGTCGAGGCCGGCCAAGAACCGCCGAGCATGGTCCACATACCCGCGGATCGTGCCGGGCGCCAGGCTACGCTCGACCAGCAGGTAGCGCTCGAAGGACTCCAACACCAAGTCCTCCGCCGACACCGGCAGCGCCGGCTGCTCGTCCTCAACTACACGCAAGGACCGCAGCACCTCCACCATGCACACCAGACCAGGACGCGACCACGATGCGCGGCGTCCCAGCGCGCCCTGCAGCGCGAGGAACTCCTCGACCCGCTCGCCACTCAGGTCGGCGGCCGTCATCCCTCTCGCCGCCAACCAAGCGCTCAGCCGCCCGACCTGACGCAGCTCATTGACACTGCTGAGAGGGGTGTAGCCACGTCCGCTCAGCTCGGCTCGATACGCGTCCGCGTACGGCGCCAGAGGCCCCGCCATCAACACCCTGCTCACCCTGCTTGTTGGTCCGGCCATCGTCTCTCCTTCCCTATGGATCAGGAAGGAGGCGCAAACCAACGCTGGCCGAAACCAGCCGCGTTATACCGATCTCACCGCCGTTTTCAGCCCGTCAGATCAGGCCGCGTCTCGCCAGTTCGGCATAACGCGGAGATCGGCATAATCATGAAAGCGGACGCGCTCGGAGAGCCCGGCGGCTGCGAGCGCAGGCTTGAAGTGGCGGCGATAGAAGTTGTGGTGGCGGAGGAGCCCGCCGCCTGGCGCTGTGAACACGAAGTCGTCGCGGTCATGCGGACGCTCGGCGAGGTGGGCGGCCAGCTCTTCGGCCAGGGTGCGAGGGATCGGCACCGCCCGGCGCTCGGCGGGCTGTATGGGTCGCGTGATGGTCGCTGATCTAAGCGACGAGGAACGAATCGGAGTTCAGGAGGTGCTGGCGGGCATGCTGCGGGAGCGATCTGCCGGCAAGGCGAGAGCGGTGCTGAGCATCGACGTCAATATCGGCATCGGCACGAAGTGACCCCTGGACACCCTTGCTGGGTGCTTCCCGCTGGACCCGCCGGATCGAGCAGTATCGCCGGAAGTCCTCGCTTGCCTTTCACGGCCGCGCCAGGGCAGCGGGGCAGCCCACCTGGTCGACGGCCATGGCGCGTTCATGGCGCGGAGCGGCGCGCCATGGCGGGAAATCGAGGGTCCTGGCGGGCAACGCCGCCAAGCGCAAAAGTAGCTCTGACCAGCACCTGTGCCAGCGCCCCCGGCAGGACTCGAACCTGCGACCCGCTGCTTAGAAGGCAGCCGCTCTATCCAGCTGAGCTACAGGGGCCTTGGGCAACTGTACGGCGTCGTGCCTGTACCCGGTAACTCCGGTGGAGACGGGCAGCACCTGTGCCATGCTGGTTACTGCTCATCCCGTGGTGGCCGTAGCTCAGCCAGGTCAGAGCGCCAGGTTGTGGCCCTGGAGGTCGGGGGTTCAAGTCCCCTCGGTCACCCTCGTTTCTGTCTGCCCGTGCCGATCCTCGGACGCAGGGGTAGCCAGGCAGGTGCGCGCGCCTCTAGCTCAACGGCAGAGCAACGGACTCTTAATCCGCAGGTTCTGGGTTCGAATCCCAGGGGGCGCAC
>JBOGHU010000103.1:0-9794 GCA_050742255.1 Acidimicrobiales bacterium | reverse complement strand
GCGCCGACCGGTGCCGCCCGCCGCCGGCGCAGGGCCACGACCGGCGCCAACGGCGAGCCGTCGTCGACCAGGCGCCCGAAGAGCCCTGGGGGGGGCTCCACCGCGGGGAGGATCCGCAGGGCGGCGCGCACCGCCCGCACCCGAGCCAGGGTGGCGGCGCAGGCCGGGCAGGACCCCACGTGACTGCGGACTCCCCGGGCGTCGGTGGACGCCAGCTCGCCGTCGACCAGCCCCGAGAGCAGGTCGTCGGGGTGCGCGCTCACCCCAGCGCCTCCCGGAGGGCCATGCGACCGCGGTGGATGCGGCTGCGCACCGTCCCCACCGGCACGCCGAGCTGCTCGGCGATGTCGTCGTAGCGGAGGCCCACCACGTCACAGAGCACCACCGCTGCCCGGTACTGCCGGGGGAGGGCGGCCAGGGCGGCCTGGAGGGCCCCGGGGAGGGTGTTGGCCTCGACGGCGGACTCCACGTCATGACCCCGAGCCAGCGCCTGGTAGGGCTCCGCGGGCAGCGCCTCCACCGGTCGCCGGCGGCGGCGGCGCACCTCGTCGAGGAAGACGTTGGTGGTGATACGGCTCAACCAACCCTCCAGTGACCCCGGACGGTAGGTGGCGAGGCCCCGTCGCACCCGGAGCAGCACCTCCTGGACGAGATCCTGTGCATCGGCGTCGTTCCCTGTCAGCCGGTACGCCACCGTGTAGAGGAAGCGCCCGTGGCTGGCGGCAACCTCCTCCCAGGTAGGTACCGGAGAGGGAACGTCGAGCGGCGGCTGCGCGTTCCCGGGGCTCAGGTGGTGGGCTTGTCTTCCTGGCCTGATGACCCGTCTCCCGCCTTGTGGCTCGCGTTCTCGCTCGTGCCCTTCCTGAACTCCCGTTGGGCCTCCCCCAGCGAGCGTGCCAGCTTGGGCAGCTTGGCGCCACCGAAGACGAGCAGGATGATGATGAGGACGATGAGGAGCTCGGGAGCCCCGATGCCAGCCATGACCGTAGCGTAGCGTGGTGCCGCGACCCACCCACCCGCCGGCACGACCGCGGGCTCCGGCACGTTGACGGCGTGCTCGAGTGCGTGGTCAACGTCAGCGAGGGACGCCGCCCCGACGTGGTGGCGGCCATCGCCGGAGCCGCCGGTGAGGCGCTGCTCGACCTCCACACCGACCCCCACCACCACCGCTCGGTGCTCACCGTCGTGGGCGAGGAGGCGGCCCGAGCCGTCACCGTCGCCGCGGTGGGGCTGATCGACCTCCGCCACCACCAAGGCGCCCACCCCCGCCTGGGCGCGGTCGACGTGGTGCCCTTCGTAGCCCTCGAGGGGTCGAGCCCCGACGACGCCAGGGACGCCCGTGACCGCTTCGCCGTCTGGCTGGCGGCGGCCCTGGGCGTGCCGGCGTTCACCTACGGCGCCGGGGGGCCCACCCTCCCCGAGCTGCGTCGGGAGGCGTTCTCGGGCCGCTGGCCCGACGCCGGACCACGACGCCCCCACCCCACCGCCGGCGCCACGGCGGTGGGCGCCCGCCCCCCTCTGGTCGCGTACAACCTGTGGCTGGCCGGTGCCGACCTGGGCGTGGCCCGGGCCATCGCCCGGTCACTGCGCAGCCCTGCGGTGCGAGCCCTGGGCCTGGCGGTCGGCGGCGGCGTGCAGGTGTCGACGAACCTGCTCGAACCCACCGCGGTGGGGCCGGCAGCGGTGTTCGACGAGGTGGTGTCCCGGGCCGCCGTGAGCCGGGCAGAGCTGGTGGGACTGGTCCCCCGGGCGGTGCTGGCGGCCACACCCCCGAAGCGGTGGCCCCAGCTCGACCTCTCGCCCGAGCGCACGGTCGAGGCCAGGCTGGCTGCGGCGGGGCTGGGCTGAGCCGGCCGGGCCTCGATCCGCCCGGTGCGGCCCGGTGGGTTGACCTTCTACCAACGTGGAACGTCTATCCTGCCCCAGGGGGGCCCTGGTCCACAGCAGTCGAGGGGGAGAGGTCGAGGAGGCCGCGCCGATGAGGAGAGGTTCGCAACCTGGTGGGGCCCGGGGCTTCCCGGCGGTGGTCAGGGCAGCGGCGTTCCTGGTGGTGCTGGCCGCCTGTGGGGGGAGCTCGTCCCCGCCGGCCTCCGGGCCGGGGACATCTCCGCCGCCCGTCCAGCAGGGGCAGTTGACCGTCGGGGGCGACACCCGTGGCTATCGGGTCTTCGTGCCGCCCGGCGTGGAGACCCCCGCTCCCCTCGTGGTGGCCTTGCACGGGGCGGGCAACTCCGCCGAGAGCATGGTGGGGACCACCCTGTTCGACCGGGAGGCCCAGGCGGGTGGCTTCATCGTCGCCTACCCCGAGGGCGTCCAGCAGTCGTGGAACGCGGGCTTCTGCTGTGCGGGCGCCTTCGCGAGCGGTGTGGACGACGTGGCCTTCCTGAACCGGTTCCTCGACCGGCTGGAGGCCGACTACCCGATCGATCCGGCCCGGGTGTACGTGGTCGGGGTCTCGGCCGGGGCCATGATGGCGTACCGGTTCGCGTGCGAGCAGGCGGACCGGGTGGCGGGGGTGGGCTCGGTCGCAGGATCGATGCCCCTAGAGGGCTGCCGACCGCTCCGCCCGGTGTCGGCCATCGAGATCCACGGCACCGACGACCCGCTGGTCCCCTACGGGGGAGGCCCGGTCGCGCCACCCGAGGCGGTCGCATCCGAGCCGGTGCCGCCCACCCCCGAGGTGGCGCGGCGCTGGGCCGACCTGGATGGCTGCTCCGGTGACCCCACCACCCAGAGCGAGGGCCCGGTCACCACGGCCACGTGGACCGAGTGCTCGGCCGGCACGGCGGTCCGGCTGGTCAGCGTCGAGGGCGGGGGCCACGTATGGTTCGCCCCCGGCCTCGGACCTGCCAACGGCGCCATCGACGCCACCAACCAGATCTGGTCCTTCTTCAGCGGCCTCTGATCGATCCCGGGCTCGGCGGCCACCTAGGCCGAGGCGGCACCGTCCGCCTGGGCGGTGTCGGCCCGGGCCCGGCGGAGGCGGCGCCGCTCACGCTCGCTCATCCCCCCCCAGATGCCGAACTTCTCACCGTTGACCACGGCGTGCTCGAGGCACTGCTCGCACACCACGCACGCCCGGCACACCGCCTTCGCCTCCTTGGTGGAGGCACCCCGCTCCGGGAAGAAGAGGTCGGGTTCGACCCCCAGGCAGTTGGCGTAGGCGTACCAGTTCTGCTGGCTCGGATAGGTTGCGGTCATCCTCCTCGGCATCGGTCGCCTCCCCTCTTGCTCACCGGGAGCGCTCCATCGCACCCGTGTAATTACAACGGTGTCATCATCGTCCATCCGGACGCGACGTGCAAGGGGGAGTTGCCGAGTGGTACCGCCGGCCCCTCGGGGAGGGGCGGAGGGGTCAGAGGGTGCCGCCCCCTGAGCCCTGGTGGCGCAGGTCGAGGCCGTGGGTGGCCAGGAGCTCCTCCAGCCGGGCCCGCTCCTCGGGGAGCAGACGGCGCCGGCCGCCCAGGGGGACCGAGCTCCGGGTTACGCCGTTGCGCCTGGCCAGCTCCACGAGGGTCTCGTCGTAGGCGTCGAGGTCGGCGCTCCACTCGGCCAGCTTGGTGGGCCAGCGCCGGTGCTCGCGGGCGTAGGCGGCAAGGCGGTGGGCCAAGACCCGAGCCCTGGCCTCGGGGTCCACAGGGTCGGGGGGCCGCGCCGGCGGGTCACCGTCGGCAGTGGTCCGGCGGGGGGCGTCCCGGGAGGCGTCCCCCCCGGCCGGCCTCGGGGCCGGGGTGGGCTCGGGGGGCGGTCCGCTCTCCGGAGCCGGGGTGGGGGGCGGTCCGGCCGGCAGGCCCCGCGCCCTCAGGTGCTCCCCCACGATGCCCAGGTCGACGCCGACGTCGAAGAGCTCGGTCTCCATGCGGAAGCGCTCGGGCTCGGTGAGGCGGCGCCGGCCCAGCACCTGGTTCAGCGGTGGGGCGCTGGGGATGCCGGCCCGGTCGGCGACGACCGCGAGGGTCTGGTCGTAGGCGTGGAAGACCGCGTTCCACCGGCCGGGGATGGTGGGAGCGTCCCGGCCGTAGCCGGCCAGCCTGGCTCGTAGGGACCGAAGCTTGGCGACCAGGTCGGCGGGGATCCTGGTCGGGTGGGACTCACTGGTCATGCTGCTTCCTCCGGGGGCGCAACCCGGTCGAACCGGTCCCGCCCTCATGTCCGGGGCCCGTCGTCACCTCAGGCGACGCTCACCACGTCCGTACCTAGCACGCGGCGACCAGCCGCGCCGAGAGATGTTAGGAGACCCGGCGCAGGCCCACCGCCGGTGGCCGGTGGGATGCGGCCGTCACGCGCGTTTCTGAGCGCTGGGCGGTGTCATGGCCGGCTGACCGCGCACGAACCTGGCTCGGTGGCGGCGCCACCCATGCGGACCCCAGCCCCGGAGGGGGCTTAGGCTGAGCCAGGTGCGCATGTCCCGCATGGTCGTCGTGGTGGTCGCCGCCATCAGCGGCGCCCTGCCGGCATGCTCGGGCACCTCAGGAGGTGGTGGCGCCGACGAGGGGGGTCAGGCGGTGCCGCCGCCGGGCCAGGCCGAGGTGAGCGGCACCGCCACCACCATCGTGGGGGTCGACGCCGTGGCCGCCCCCCTCGCTCTCCCCCTCACCGCCAACGTCGAGCGCGGCACCGGCGGCGCCACCATCGAGGGGGCCCTGGTGGGCGAGCAGCGCAGCACCGTGGTCTGGGACGGAGGCCGGCCCCTCCGCCTCGAGGGGCAGGGGGGCCTCGACCTGGGGCCGGCGGTCGTCACCGTGGACGGGACGGGGGCCGCCCAGTGGCGGCTGGACGGCGCTGTGCGACGCTTCGTGCCCGGCTCCTACTCCATCGGCGTGCCCGTGGCCGTCGGTCGGGGCGGCCTGGCCGAGCCCAGGGCGTCGGTGTCCTTCGACGCCGACGACCAGACCACCTTCGAGTCGCGAGGCGGCGCCACCGTCGCCACCCCCCCCGCCCCCCTCCGCATCGAGGGGCCGGGCTCGGCCCTCCTGGAGGGGCAGCTCACGCTGGTCACCGCCGAGGGCACCACCAGGGCCAAGCGGCTGGAGTTCGGGCCCGGGTCGTTCATCGTGGAGACAACCCCCGGCGAGGGCGGTCTCGCCGTCACCGCCACGCTCAACGGTCCGCTGCTGGTGAAGTAGCGCCGCCCCTCCCGTACCACTCGGGCCCCGGCGCCCCCACCTGGAGCAGCCGGTACCCGCGCCGGGAGCGCAGCCGCTCGGTGGGGAAGCCCTCCGCCGCCAGCCACTTGGCCAGGGTGTCGGCACCGAGGTACTTGTGCACGACCAGCACCGCCCACCCGTCGGCCGACAGGCGGGTCAGCCACCGCACCAGCAGGTGGCGGAGGGGGACCTTGCCGATGTGGATCGGGGGGTTGGACCAAAGGGCGGCGAAGCGGACCTCGGGGGGCACCTGGTCGGGGCTCACCACCCTGACGTTGGCCAGCCCGGCCCGCTCGGCGTTGGCCGCCGTGAGGGCCCGGGCCCGGCGGTCCACGTCGACCGACCACACGGTGGCCGACGGCGCCCGCCGGGCCACGGCCAGCGCGATGGGGCCGTACCCACAGCCCAGGTCGAGCAGGTCGCCCTCCGCCGGGGGCGGGGGCGAGCGGTCGAGGAGGAAGCGGGTGCCGGCGTCGACCCCGTGGTGGGAGAACACCCCCCGGTCGGTGATCAGCTCCAGGCGCAGGTCAGGGAGGACCAGGGGCACGGTGCGGGGAGCGGAGGCGGGGTGTGGGTCCGGCTCGGAGCGCTGGCTCACCGCCGCCGACGCTACCCTCGGCGAGGCGTGCCCGGCGCCGCGCTCAGCCCTCCACGCAGAGCTCGCAGCCCAGCCCGGTTATGTCGAGCAGCCTGCGGACGAACGGCGACGGAGCCCGCAGGGTCAGCCTCCTGCCGTCGACAGCGAGGCGCTGGCCGGCCTGGAGGAGGACCCGGAGGCCGGCGGCGTCGATGAAGGTGACCTCGGCCACGTCGACCACGACCTCACAGCGGTCGTCGGCCACCACCGCGGCCAGGCGCTCGTCGAGGAGCGGTGCGCTGGCCATGTCGACCTCACCCCGCAGGGCCAGCACCGACCGTCCCGCGGCCGTGCTGACGGCGACGTCCAGAGAGCTCCCACCGGGAGCCCCGGCGCCCGGCGTCACGCCGGCCCCGACCACGCCGACCGGAGCGGGCCGGCCACCCTCAACGGGCGGCCACGCTCCAAGGGCGACGCTGAGGTGGCGGAGGGCAACGACACCAGCGTACCCCCGCCCCTGCAGGGTAGGAACGGGGTGCCGGCGCCCACGACGTGGGACCATTGGCGGCGAGGTCTGCGCCATGAACGTCCACCACCACCGCTACGACGCCCTCATCGTGGGGGCCGGCGGCGCCGGGCTCCGGGCCGCCATCGAGGTGGCGGGCCGCTGCCGGGTGGCCGTGCTCACCAAGCTGTACCCCACTCGCTCCCACACCGGGGCCGCCCAGGGGGGCATGTGCGCGGCACTGGCCAACGTCGAGGAGGACTCCTGGGAGTGGCATGCCTTCGACACCGTCAAGGGCGGCGACTACCTGGTCGACCAGCACGCGGCCGAGATCATGTGCCGGGAGGCCATCGACGCTGTCGTCGAGCTCGAGCACTACGGCCTGCCGTTCAACCGCACCCCTGACGGCCGCATCGACCAACGCCGCTTCGGCGGCCACACCCGCAACCACGGGGAGGCGTCGGTGCGACGGGCCTGCTACTCCGCCGATCGCACCGGCCACATGATCCTCCAGACCCTCTACCAGCAGTGCGTCCGTCGTGAGGTCACCTTCTTCAACGAGTTCCAGGTCCTCGACATCGCCCTGGTGGGCGGGCGGGTGGCGGGCGTGGTCGCCTACGAGGTGGCCACCGGCGACCTGCACGTCTTCGCCGCGGGGGCCGTGCTCTTCGCCACCGGCGGCTTCGGCCGCATGTTCGGGGTCTCCTCCAACGCCCACACCCTCACCGGCGACGGCCCGGGGCTGCTGTTCCGGCGAGGCATCCCCCTCCAGGACATGGAGTTCTTCCAGTTCCACCCCACCGGGATCGCCAAGCTCGGGATCCTGATCTCGGAGGCCGCCCGGGGCGAGGGGGGGATCCTGCGCAACGCCGAGGGCGAGCGCTTCATGGAGCGCCACGCCCCCACCGTCAAGGACCTGGCCCCCCGGGACCTGGTGGCCCGGGCCATCCTCACCGAGATCACCGAGGGCAGGGGCGTGGGAGCCGATCGCGACTGCGTCCACCTCGACCTGACCCACCTGCCACCCGAGCTGGTCGACGCCAAGCTCCCCGACGTCACCGACTTCGTCCGTACCTATCTGGGGCTCGAGCCCAAGGTCGAGCCCATCCCTGTCCAGCCCACTGCCCACTACGCCATGGGCGGGATCCCCACCACCGTCGACGCCGAGGTGGTGGCGGGCGCCACGGGCGCGGTCGTGCCCGGGCTCTACGCCGCCGGGGAGTGCGCCTGCGTGTCGGTGCACGGCGCCAACCGGCTCGGGACCAACTCCCTCCTCGACATCGTGGTCTTCGGCCGCCGGGGAGGGCGGGCCATGGCGTCCTTCGTGGCCGAGGCCGAACCGCCGGCGCTGCCGGCAGGGGCCGAGGAGCCGGTGCGACGCCGCATCGAGCACCTGCTGGGCCCGGGCGGCGGCGTCAGGGTGGCCACGGTCCGCCAGGAGCTCCAGTCGCACATGACCGAGCTGGCCTCGGTCTTCCGCAGCGAGGCCACCCTGGGTCGGATGCTGGCTGTCCTCGACCACCTCGGGGGGCGCTACGGGGAGGTGTCGGTCGACAACACCGGACGGGTGTTCAACTACGACCTGGTGGAGGCGCTGGAGCTCGGCTACCTCCTCGACCTGGCCGAGGTCACGGTGGTGTCGGCCCTGGCTCGCACGGAGAGCCGGGGCGCCCACTGGCGCGAGGACCACCCTCTCCGCGACGACGCCACGTGGTTGCGCCACACCCTGGCCACCCGCGGTGACGACGGGACGATCCACCTCGACCACCGACCGGTCGACACCAGCCGGTACATGCCCATGGAACGCAAGTACTAGGCACTTCGGCGGGGGCGGTGCTCCGGTTCGAGCCGGTGCCTGGTCAGGCCCATGGGGCCGGCAGCGTTCGGTTCAGATCGAATTCGGCCGGGTAGAGCGAGGGACGAAGTCGAGCAAGGAGGCCGATGATCATGTGCGCCAACTGTGGCTGTGGGATCCCCGAGGACAAGCACGGCGACGACCGCAACGTCGCTTGGAGCGAGGTGCGAGCCGCAGCCGAGGCGAACAGCCAATCGCCTGAGCAGGCGATCAACAACATGCAGCAGATGGCCAGCGCTCAGGGCGGTCGCTGAGGAGCACCCGCTGGGCGAGCATGGCGGTGAAGCGTCGCGGTGGCCGGCTCACCCGCTCCGGCCGACGGCGCCGCCAACACATCCACAAAGGCAGCGCCGAGTCCAAGGACAGCGACGAGAAGATGGAGGCGGCGCTGCGCCGGATCGAGGTGAGGCTGGGCACGCTGCCTGGCGACGCGCCGACGAAGAAGTCCGAGAGCTGACGGCTCCTCGACGCGCCCCTCAAGGTGGGCAGAGACGGCGGGGGGCCAGGCGGCGAACGATCCCGGGCGTCGGGGACCCCTCGCCCGGCGCCTCCGCGATGCCTTGCCAACCGGATCGGGCCAACCGGATCGGGCCAACCGGATCGGGCGGGCTCACCGCGCCCCACGCAACGGGCCGGGCACCGGGTACCGTCGGCGACGGCATGTCCGAAACCGTGCACCTACGGGTGAAGCGCTGGGACCCCGAGCGGGACACCAGGCCCCACTGGCAGGAGTTCGTGCTGGACGAGGTGGCCGGCACCGAACAGGTGCTCGACCTGCTGCACCGGGTGAGGTGGTTCCACGACGGCACCCTCAGCTTCCGCCGGTCGTGCGGGCACGGCGTGTGCGGCTCCGACGCCATGGTGATCAACGGGGAGAACCGCCTGGCCTGCGCGGTGCTGGTGGCGGACCTGGGCCCCGAGATCACCGTGGAGGCCATCCGGGGGCTCCCGGTCATCAAGGACCTGGTGGTCGACATGGAGCCGTTCTTCGCCCAGTACCGGTCGGTCCTCCCCTACCTGATCGCCGCCGACGACCCCGGCCACACCGAGCGCCGCCAGGGGCCCGAGGAGCGGGCCCGCTACGACGACACCACCAAGTGCATCCTGTGCGCAGCCTGCACCACCGCCTGCCCGATCTACTGGGGGAACCGGTCCTACGTGGGGCCGGCCGCCATCGTCCAGGCCCACCGGTTCATCTTCGACTCCCGGGACCAGGGGGCGGCTGAACGCCTCGATGTGCTGAACGAGCGGTCCGGGGTCTGGCGGTGCCGGACCGCCTTCAGCTGCACCAGCGCCTGCCCCCGGGGCATCCAGGTCACCCGGGCCATCAGCGAGGTGAAGCTGGCCCTCGTCGCCGACCGCATCTGAGGACCGCCGCCCACAAGAGCCGTGTTTGCACCGGCCTTTGGACAGGGATTCCCCACCCCGCCGGCGAACTCCGGTACCCAGTGCCGGAAGGCCGATCTGACGTGCTCCCCCACAACCGTCGATGGTGAGAAGGCATGCCCGCCGGCCCGACCACCTCCCGGCAGCGGGCGTGCTGCTCGCTGCCGTCCTCGTCTCCTCCCTCGGGGTCACCGCCGTGATGGCCACCGAGCGCCTCCTCCCCGGCCAGCTCGCCACCGAGAGCAGTCGCGCCGACCTGGCGGTGGTGCACCTGCCCCCGGGCCCAGGGTCCCCGCCCCCGCCGCCGGCCGGGCCGTCCGGGCC